>CAZZNZ010000014.1:0-9395 GCA_964655875.1 uncultured Gammaproteobacteria bacterium
CTACTAAAGTTCAAATTCAACAAATGAAACAACGTATTTTACAATTAACTCGCTTGCCTAGGCCCGATGATGCCGCTGATGCTTTAGCATTAGCTTTGGCTGCTCAATATTTAGCTCACTTAGCATAATCTTATGAAACATCTTTTTTTAGTATTGTGTCTTAGTATCAGTCTATTATTACCACCGTTGGTTTTAGCTGAAGATAGTGCTATTAATGCCGCATCGCCAACAGAAGCAGTAATTATACCAGATAATACCGTTGTAGAAGAGAAGCCTTTGCGAGCTGAGGCTGGCCTAGAAAAAAATGTAGTAGTGGGTAGAAACGTATTATTTGATGCTTCCGCCTCAACTGGACCAACAGATCGTCAGCTCACTTACACCTGGGATTTTGATGACGGCCAACAATTTCAAGGCATCGATGCTTCTCATATTTATAATCAACCCGGGGTATATAATGTTAGGCTCACCCTGTCTGACGGCGAACAGACCTCCCAAGATGAAGTGCTAGTATCGGTAGCTAAGGAAGTGGTGCTGTTTTTAACCGACGCAACCGTACCAAGAGATACTATAAAAAATCTGCGTCTCTTGGCTAAACGCGATGGTGTATTACTAATCGTAGCACGGCCACAAGAGGATACTACTACAACATATGCCATGTCTCAAAGCTTGGCAGAACAATTAATTGCGGCTCCCGATGATTTAAATCAATCTAAAACCGTATTAGTCTGGACTAGTAAAAATGTTGGGCTAGCCGCCTTAGCAGAAGTAGATAGAATTTTTAAAACTAACGAAGATGCCACTACTACATCTCCGTTGAGTTTTAAACAAAAAACTATTATTCAGATCGATGAACATCCCACGAGTTTAGTGTTAGCTCGTTTAGCGCAAAATACCTACAACGCTCTGGAGCCAAATTACATCTTACTAACCGCACCATCAGCCATACCAACAATCTTGGCTGATTCCGCCAATACTCGCATCTTCAATAAGTTAAAAGATACTAATATTGTTTATCGAATTATTGGTAGCCATAGTCAACGCGTACTAGACAAAATTACGCCTTGGAATTTTATATCCTATGGTATTAATTATCTGATTAATCAGGGCGTTAGCCAAGACACATTATTCCTGTTATTAGTACTTCCAATCGTTGCTACATTGGTTGCCTTTGCTCGCCAAGTAGTGGGCGTGCAGGCTTTTGGTATCTATGTCCCATCGATTATTGCTTTGGCTTTTGTCATTACCCAGCTAAAGTATGGTTTGCTGATTTTTTTGATGCTCTTAGTTACGGCTACGCTAGCCCGCATTGGTATGCGTTATCTACGTTTACTCTACTTACCTCGTATGGCTGTAGTGCTCACTATTGTGGCCTTGTCGATTTTTTTTATGTTTACCGTAGCAGCCTACTTTAAACAAACCGGTTTTCTCACTATTTCTATCTTTCCCATTTTAGTGATGGTTATTTTAACTGAAAAATTTGTGGAGGCTCAAATTGAACAAGGGAATAAAGCTGCTGTTATTTTAACCCTAGAGACATTAGCTCTGGCCGTGATTAGTTATTTAATTATTACTTGGGATATCATTACTACATTAATTCTAGCCTATCCAGAAATTATTTTAGCCTCCACCATTATACTAAATATCGGCTTAGGCCGGTTTAGCGGATTACGAGTGTTAGAATACTTTCGATTTCGTAAACTTCTCAAACAGTCATCATGAAGCTTCGACAACATCATCAACCAGCGCACATTTTAGGGATGAATGCCCGCAATTTGCTGTTTATTCGCCCATATAATACTGGACGATCGGTTAAATTAGCTCGAAATAAATTAGGTACAAAACAACGCCTGCTAAAAGTAGGGCTGCCGACCGCTCAGCTGTATGGCGCAATCCGAAATCGCAAAGAATTATTTCAATTTGATTGGTCAAAACTTCCCTCCAGCTTTGCATTAAAACCTAATTTTGGTTTGGGTGGTAACGGCATTATTATCTTGTATGGTAAAAATAAACACGGTAATTGGATTGGTAGCGGTGAGCGCACCTACACTAAAAAAGATCTCATTTTACACATTAGTAATATTTTAGATGGCAACTTTTCTATTTCTAATGTGCCCGATATTGCCTATTTTGAAGAGCGACTAACTTTAGCAGAGGAATTTAAAGCTGTTAGTTATAAAGGCATACCTGATATTCGAGTAATTGTGTTTAATTCTGTGCCAATAATGGCCGAGTTGCGTTTGCCAACCAAAAAATCCGAGGGTAAAGCCAATCTATCCATTGGCGGCGTTGGCGTGGGCATAGATTTAACTACCGGCCTCACTACTTATGCGCACGCTAAACATCTAGGAGAGATTATAAAGCATCCAGATTATGACACTGCTTTGGGGGGCATTCAAATACCTAACTGGTTTGAGGTATTACGAATTAGTATAGAGGCGGCTCGAGCGATTGGCTTGGGTTATGGTGGAATTGACATTGTGTTAGATAAAAAATTAGGTCCGGTAGTCTTGGAAGTGAATGGTCATCCTGGCTTGGAAATTCAAAATGTCAATCATGCCACCTTGCGTGATCGATTAGACCGAATTAGTGGTTTAAAAATTACTTCAGCAGCCAAGGGCTTGGCCGTATGTAAAGAATTATTCAGCAATCATGAATTATCTGAAGAAATTAGGCCAATATTAGGCGTGTTTGAAAATGTAGAGCTATTTACTACCACCGGCAACAGTCAAATAGTCCGAGCATTATTAGACACCAGCTTATTATCTACTACCATTACGAGAGACTTTGCGATTAAACTGGGCTATCAGGCTGTGTTTACGGCTTTAGATAAATTAGCTATTCCCGCTACAGTATTATCATCCGATGTGGAAAAAGTGGAAACTACCTTTCGCAAAACCATTCACGGGTTACATCCAGATTTAATGGATATCGTAGCCGTCCGATCACAGGGGCGTTATGTTATTCGCCCTAAAATTCCACTTACTCTTAAAATTAGTCAGCGCATAATTCATACTCAAGTTGCTATTGCCTTAGATAATAAGTTGTCTTATCCTGTAATTATTGGTCGTAAAGATCTGCGTGGTTTTTTAATTAATCCAGCTAAAACAAAATAATGTTATGCCAGTGAAGCGTAAAATGATTTTGGGATTAGAAGAAGAGGTGAAAATTTTTTTACCTAATAAAAAATTCATTCGCCGCAAAGCCAAGATTGATACTGGCGCTCGTACTACCGCTATTGATATTAGCATCGCTAAGCGCATTGGATTAGGCCATGTCTATGAGGATTTTCAAAAATTATTGCCGACACTGAAGATTACACCAGATAACTTTAAAACCATGCGACACTATCTTAAAACTAAGGTGAAACCTCGGTTAAAAAAACAAATTCGGGGCTTACATGATATTGATGTGTTACCGGCCGCCAACGGAATTACTGTACGCCCATATATCAAATTTCACTTTCACCTGCGTAATAAACACATACGTACCATCGCCAGTATTGTTGACCGCAAAATTCTCATTTATCCCATTTTGGTGGGGAAGCGAGACATGGCTGGTTTTTTGATTGATCCAACAAAAAATGTCTATCAAATTGCGTAAAGCTAACATTTTGGTAGTTGCTTCAGAGCTTACTCCGCTGGCTAAGGTAGGTGGGCTTGGCGATGTAATTGGAGCATTGCCTAAATCCTTAAATCGCTATGTGCACAAAATTACTGTTGCCTTACCGTTTCACGAAGCGCTACATCAACATCGCTTGCCCAAGTTAACGCTAGTTACTCGTTTAACTGTAAAATTCGCGAATCAAATTAATGATGTGGCTGTTTGGCAAACTACGGTACCGAATTCTACTATACCACTGCTCCTATTTGATAATACTTTATATCTTAGTCGAGGTGATATTTATTGCGGTCGCCGTGTTTGGAATCCTTTCACTCAACACTGGTCTAATCTACCAACCAGTATCATTGTTAAGTATGCTTTTTTCTCTCAGGCAATTGTTGAGTTAGTGAGGCAGCTTCCAAAAACATACAATCTTATTCACTTGAATGATTGGTTAACGGCTCCGGTGGCAAGCGAACTACTAACACTACCTGTCGCTAATCAACCAAAAACCTTATTCACATTACACAATCCCGGGCACAGCTTAGATTTAACAGCTGATTTATTAGCAATTTATCCAAAACATACTCAACACGCATTATTAAATGATGTGGTTTCCTATCGCCAACGCAATCCGCTCACACGCCTTGGAATACGCTATAGCACAAAAATAAATGTGGTTAGCCCTGGCTATCTTGAGGAATTACGTTCCCCACGCTACGGTCGTGATTTAGCGGCTTTACTGCAAAAACGCAAGAACGATGTTGTCGGCATCTTAAATGGCATTGATACTGAGTTATTTAATCCTAAAACTGACCCGGCACTGCATTATCATTTTTCATCAAATAAACAACTATTACGCGCTCGTAACAAAGCGCATTTGCAACGCCTTGGTCATTTTAAAGTTAATCAGCGCATACCCTTGTTGGGCATTGTATCGCGCATTGAATCACAAAAAGGTTTTGGTTTATTGTTGCGATTAATTCCTCAGCTTTCTAAGCTTGGGGCGCAGTGTTTAATTAACGGCACCGGTCACACGCCTTATGAAAAACACCTGAAACGATTAGCTGAAAAATTTCCTCAACAATTCATGTTTCATAATTCATTTGATGTTTCTTTCGCACACCAGATTTATGGCGGAGCCGACATTTTTTTAATGCCTTCGTTATACGAACCGTGCGGCTTGGCTCAGTTGATTGCAATGCGTTACGGCTGCGTACCTATTGTTCGAGCAGTGGGAGGATTAAAAGATACCGTGCATGATGGTTATAATGGCTTCACCTTTAAAGCCTACTCTATCCAGGCTCTTAAACAGGCTGTGCAGCGCGCAATCACGATATACCATCATCAGCCTAAACAATGGCGAGCTCTAATTCAAAACGGATTAACCGGTAGTTATGATTGGGATCGTTCCGCCAAAACGTACGCCATTTTGTATCAAAAAATACTAGACACGGCATCTTAGATTAGTTGCACAAATTTGCGTTTACCTATTTGAATTACATCTCCGCAATGTAACGTCAGGGGTTGTTTCCAGTCGTTAATTTTATGATCATTTACCTTTACTCCGCCTTGTTCAAATAAACGCTTGGCTTCCGTCTTTGAACTAACCAACTCCAGCTCTACCAATACTGCTAAAGCCTCGGTATTGCCGGGAACAGCTTTAGTGGGTAACTCTGTGGGTCGAGCGCGATCGGTAAACACACGTCTAAATTCGGCTTCAGCCAGATCGGCCGCAGTCGCATTATAATATAGCGTCACAATGGTCTTGGCTAATTGCATTTTGATATCGCGCGGATTCGTACCCGCTGTAAGTTGCTGTTGATAATGAGCAATATCTTCGAGAGACACGTTAGTGCATAGCTCAAATGTCTGGAGAATAACATCGTCTCCTAACGCCATAATTTTCCCATATAAATCGTTGGCCGGTGCCGTAATAGCAATTACATTGCCTTCTGATTTTCCAATTTTTACACCGTTGGCGTCGGCTAATAGTGGTACAGTTAACACAAATTTCTCTCTGTGATTAATACTGCGCTGCAAATCTCTACCCGCTAGCATATTAAAAGTTTGGTCGGTGCCGCCAATTTCTAAATCCACATTCATCATCACCGAATCATATCCCTGCATAAGAGGATAAAAAAATTCATGTAATGAAATTGGCTTGTTAGCGGCCAGGCGCTGCTCAAACATATCTCGCTCCAACATTTGCTGCACTGTAAAATTTGAGGCTAATTTAATAACATCTTCAAATGTTAGCTTGCTCAGCCAGGTGCTATTAAATTTTACTTGTACGGGATTGGTGGGATGATTAAAGTCCAAAATTTTAGCGGCTTGCTCGCGATAGGTTTTGGCATTGACCAAAACCTGTTCAGTTGTTAACGGTACGCGAGTTTTGTCTTTTCCAGTAGGATCGCCGATTCGACCGGTAAAATCACCAATTAACAAAATAACCGTGTGCCCCAGCTTTTGAAATTGCGCTAATTTGCGTAAAGCCACGGTGTGTCCAATGTGTAATAACGCACCAGTAGGATCCACACCTAAATAAACAACGAGCTTATCACCGTCGCTGAGTTTTTTTGCTAGCGCTGCACTACTAGGATAAATAGTGTCCACGCCGCGATTTAACAATTCAGCTGTTGTCATGCTCAAACCGTATCACACTCTCTGGCAATGGACAAGATAACTAATTTCTTGTATAGTACCGTGGTTATGGAACCACTATCTCGTGGTAAACGCTACCTACATCAGCACAAACACCGCGTTACGTCTAAGACCACTCCTGGCGCTGCGGTGGATTCAGTTAAGCTTGCTAGTGAAAACAAGCGTCCTACTAATTTACGAGCTCATGTTAGGCCTCTTAGTCGAGCGGAGGTGCGGGCAGCCAAGCGCGCAAACACGCCGCGCTGGAAACGCTGGTTAAAACGTGCCGTGGTTAGTCTAGTTATTTTTACGCTTTTGGGCAGTGGCGCTGGCATAGCTGTTTTTGCGTATTTTGCAAACGCATTACCTAGTCCGGATCAAATTACCAATCGCACCTTGGCGGAAAGTACAAAAATTTATGACCGCACAGGAGAGCACCTACTTTACGAGACCGGTAAAAACATTCGTCGCACCTATGTTTCTCTAGATCAAATCTCTCCTCTATTAAAAAATGCTACTATTGCTCTTGAGGACAAAAATTTTTACAAACACCCCGGGTTTGACCCTTTGGCAATTGTTCGCACGGTTTGGATTGATGTGATTAAACAAAAAAAATACGGCGCCTCTACCATTACTCAACAATTTGCTGGCAATGCCGTAACCGGGCGTGAAAAAAACTACACAAGAAAAATTAAAGAGCTTATTTTTTCTATTGAATTAGAGCGACGCTACAATAAAGATCAAATTTTGGAATGGTACCTGAATGAAAACTCCTATGGAGGGGTTAATCATGGTGTGGAAGCGGCTGCCCAGACTTATTTTAATAAATCTGCTAAAGATGTTACCCTCGCTGAAGCCGCCGCCTTAGCTTCTATTCCGCAAGCTCCTACTTATTACACTGACACTGACAATCTGACAGATTTAACTAGTCGACGTAATTATGCCTTGGATCGAATGGTAGAAGAAGGTTATGCTACTAATGAAGAAGTTGAGACTGCTAAAACGGAGCCCATTACTCTAAATAAGGTGTTAGTAGCTAAAGATGCTCCGCATTTTGTGGATTACGTCTCCGCTCAGCTAGAAGATGACTTTGGTAACACTTTCGTAGATAAAGGCCTAAAAGTGACCACAACTCTCGACTACGACAAACAAAAAATTGCCGAGGAACAAATTACTAAGGGAATGGCTGTGATCGAAAAAAATGGTGGTAGCAACGCGGCTTTAGTTACAATTGATACAAAAACAGGCCAGGTATTAGTGATGATTGGTTCAAAAAACTATTACGATGAAAATTATGATGGCCAAGTAAACATTGCTACCAGCCTTAATCAACCAGGATCGTCATTTAAGCCCATAGTGTATCTCACGGCTTTTGCTAATGGTTATAACCCAAATACAATATTGTTTGACGTCGAAACAGATTTCCCAACTGAAAGCGGTAACTACCATCCGCATAATTACGATTTATCAACACATGGTCCGTTGGCAATGCGAAATACTTTAGCAATGTCATTAAATATTCCGGCTGTAAAAACCATGTATTTAGTAGGTAAGAATAGGGTACTGGATACCGCAACAACCTTAGGGTATTCTACATTTTCCGATCACAGTCAGTTTGGCTTAGCTTCGGCGCTTGGTAGCGGTGACGTAAAATTACTTGAGCACACTTCTGCTTTCGCTACCTTAGCGCGCGAGGGTGAACGACATCCCGTTGCCACAATTCTTAAGGTAGAGGATCGTCAAGGTAATGTGCTCTATGAGTGGCACGATACAAGTTCTCAAGTGGTAGATAAAACCGCTGTACAAATGTTAAATTCTGTTCTATCTACTCCTGCTAATCGTAACGGTATGTTTGGGGCATTAAATATCCCAGGTAAAACTCTGGCTGCAAAAACTGGAACTACTAATGATTTTAAAGATGCTTGGGCTATGGGCTACACCCCGAGTTTTGCCACTGGTGTTTGGACCGGCAATAATGCTGGAAATGTGTCTATGAATAGAGGGGCAGATGGCTCAATTATAGCGGCACCTATTATGATTGGCTATATGAAACAAATTTTGGAAAACTTGCCTGATGAAAAATTTTCCAATATGCCTACAATTAAGGCTAATAAGCCGGTGTTGCAAGGACAGGCAAGTACTACTGAAAAAAAATATGTGGATAAAGTCACGCAACACGTCATTTCCGATGAGTGTGTGGCTTCTTATCCGCCAGAGTTTAGGGTTCAAAAAGAATTTAAGGAAGCACATACAATTCTGTATTATTTAAAAAAAGAAGATCCGGCCGGGGCCGCGCCAGCCAAGCCAGAAAGTGATCCGATGTATAAGAGCTGGGAAGATGCCGTACAATTATGGGCCGGGGGACAACCTGAGTATCTATCGGATAAAACAGAGTACGAAGATTGTGAGCTACGGTCAATTGATCAAACTCCAATAGTTACAATTACTTATCCAACAACCAATACTAAATTAACAAAAAGTACGTTTAATATTACTATTAGTATTAAAGCTGGCACTGGTCGCTCAATCAAACAAATAGAGTACCTTATTGATAATCAACGGGTGGATTTAAAAACCAAATCTCCGTTTGATTCTACCTATACAGGCACTGGTTTAACTAGCGGTAACCACACGCTTACTATTAGGGCTACAAATGACCGTGACAACCTTGGAACCGCCTCCGTAAAATTTAGCTTTGATAACGAAAGTACTACAAATAACAACAATGCTAATTCAAATAAGAACGCTAACAAAAATTCAAACTCTGGTAATATAAACAGGTCTTCAAGCGATGGCAACTAAACTTGAAAATAAAGCCGCTGAATGGCCGTGCCGCAAGACTGATTAAGGTATTGAATTAGTTCAGGTTCTTTCGCCTTAACCTCTGCAGCGGCTATTGAGTTGCGACTACGCAATATTAAGGTAGATTGTCGTAAGTATAGCGGCTCAACCAATTCAGTAATACTTGGTAACTCACTGTTAAAAAACAATTTAGCCGCTTCTACTACTTGGGTGGCCTGTACTTTTCCGCTTAGGCCAGAGTGGTTAAGTCGCTTTATGATGTCGTTTCGTGAAACCGCCGTCAATGCCATAATTAAGTTACATCACTGTTTAATAGGCATGATAGTATAACTATAATCAGTCCGATCTAC
>CAZZNZ010000015.1:0-9365 GCA_964655875.1 uncultured Gammaproteobacteria bacterium
TGAGCACGGGATCGGTACAAAATTTTCCTAAAGCGAAGAATGTTACTAATGAGCAATTACTTACCACTGCTTGTGACATTTTGGTCCCGGCTGCTTTAGAGAATGTGATTACAGCTGAGAATGTTGGACAAGTAAAAGCTAAAGCGGTAGTAGAATTAGCTAATGGTCCAACTACACCAGATGCCGACGAAAAACTATATAAAAAAGGAATTGTAGTAGTACCAGATATTTTAGCTAATGCTGGCGGTGTAACCGTATCGTACTTTGAACAAGTACAAAATGCTTATAATTATTATTGGTCTGAAAAAGAAGTGCTGACTAAACTAGAACCAATGATGGTTGATGCTTTCAATGCGGTTTGGGCTGCTAAAGAAAAATATAATTGCGACATGCGTACAGGCGCGTATATCGTATCTGCTAAACGAATCGAGGAGGCGATGTTGGCTAAGGGCGTAGCGTAATAAAATAGCAAAAAACAAAAATCCCCGAGATATACTTTATCTCGGGGATTTTGTTTGTATGGATAGACTGTATACTTACAAATAAAATGGAATTATTAATTGACGCTAAAAGTTTCAATAATTTTAGATACCTCAGCCATACGACTAGCCATTGCATCGCTAGAAACATCTTGTGCAACGGAATAAGCAAAAACATAAGTATCGTTTTCTCCTAGATAGGTTGGTGTTGGTCCGTTTTCTGATTTAATTTTTTGCCATTGATCTTTAGTATGAATGCTAACATTAAATAAAGAAGTATTTTCGGAAAAACCAAAATCAACCGAATCCGAAGTTCCTAATGTTCCCCAATCCACAGTGCGGTTTTTAAAAGTGTAGCCTTCCCATGATTGTGGAAATGTTAAATTAAATTGATACAATGAATCATTGTAAGCAAGATCCTCAACGCGGACTTCAGATACTGGTGTATCATTAGTATTTTTAGAAATGTTAGTGCTACTAACATTTGTGTTGCCAGGAGTATTTTTTACTACTAACGTATTATTGTTTTTTACTACACTAGTGCTAGTTGTAGTAGTGTCGGTACAACCAGCGCCAATGAAGGTAACTACACTTAAGCCCATTATTAGGCTAAAAAACATTTTTTCATATTATATACGCATTCATTAAATATATTAAATTAAATACTAGTATTTAATTTATATTAAATTGCGATGTTGAGCAAGGCGTGTTACTAAACCCATTCTTCACGAGCTCGGCTATATTCTTCTGGATACGATACGTCGAACCATTTTCCAGAAAAAGGATAACCGCCAACTTGGCCGCGATGTGCTAAATCTGGCAATATATCTCGGGTCAAGTCTGGTTTTTTATCTAGATAATCAAAGAGCCTTGGCTCACATACGGCCACACCAGAAAACACTAAATTAGTTTTGTGATACGATAGCGGTTTTTCAATTAAGCGTAGAATATAATTACCTTGTAATTCGGTTACGCCGTAATGTGAAGGGTTAGTGCAGGCCGTTACAGCCAGAGTAGCCGATACGTTTCTAAGTGTTCTGTGATAACGAATAAATTCTTGCAGATCAATATCTACTAAGACGTCACCATATAATAATAAGAAAGTGCCTTTAATATAGTCACGAGCCAATTGTAAAGCGTGTGATGTGCCTTGTTCAGCAACATCTTCTACATAGGTAATGTTCATTTTCCATTGAGAGCCATCACCTAGATATTTTTTTATATCAAGATTGCCGGAATTAATCACCATAATAAGATGATGAATGCCTGCTTGGCGTAATAGTTCAATTGCATAGGCTACAACAGGTCTATTTTTTACTCGCAACAACGGTTTGATGCTTTGATCTGGGCTACCGCCTGCTAATACCACACAAGTAGACACCCCGGTGCCTAAATGGCGACTAACGATATACTCAATAGCGTGGGACCGATTACGAATTTTATCACCGTCAATATATTTATCTAAAGCTTCTAGAACATCCTGCCTCATGGTAATGGTAAGACGTTCTTTATTATTTTTTTTGCCCATAGATTCATCATATTGTATCATACAATATATCTATGCGCCATAATATGGACGTTACGTTATATCAACAAGGATGTTGCATGATTGCCGGAGCTGATGAAGCTGGGCGAGGGGCCTGGGCCGGCCCATTAGTAGCGGCGGCTGTGATCATGCCTAATGGCGTGTTTATTCCAGGCGTGAATGACTCTAAGATGCTCACGCCACGGCGGAGATTACAATTGTATTATCAAGTCATAACACAAGCTGTGTGTTGGGCTGTTGTTTGCGTATCCCCAGCTGAGATTGATCAGTTAGGCGTGCATCAAGCCAATACATTTGCTTTATCGTACGTGTTGACACATTTAGAACACATACCAGACATTGCCTTAGTTGATGGATTTGTTATAGAGCATTATTTGCCGATACAGGCCGTAATTGATGGCGATGCTAAAAGCTATACTATAGCGGCTGCCTCCATTATTGCTAAAGTAACGCGTGATCGTCTAATGATGATGGTGCATCAGCAATCTCCAGAGTTTGGGTTTTCTAAACATAAAGGTTATGGCACCGTGTTACATCAACAAGCCTTGCAGACTAACGGTGTCACTATCTGGCACCGTCAATCGTTTGCCCCGGTACAGCGGCTGATGTATAATTACAGTTAGTTATGTTATCAATCATTATAGATTTGGCAAATTTATTAGCTCAGGCCGAACTTAAACCAGGGGATAAGGTGGCCGATTTAGGTACTGGACGAGAAGGCAAAATGGCTTTATTAGCTAGTAGAGTGGTAGGTGATACGGGTGTAGTGTATGCGGTAGATGTAGTGAAAGATATTTTACCGACGGTAGCTACCAAAGCTCGTATGCGTGGGTTAAATAATATTCAAACGGTATGGAGTGATTTAGAGGTGTATCAAGCTACTCGAGTAATTCGCGATAATACCTTAGCGGCCGGGTTTTTAGTGACCATTTTATTTCAATCTAAACAACGGCAGGCGATCTTGCAGGAAAGTTATCGTATGATTCGACCAGGCGGAAAATTAATTGTGGCTGATTGGAAGTTGAATATCAAAACGGCTTTAGGACCGGATAATGCATTACGAGTAAATCCGATAGAAATTAAACAGTATGCGGCCGAGTTGGGCTTAAAATTGCAAATGGAGTTGGAAGCCGGGCCTTATCATTGGGCCTTGGTGTTTGTAAAGTAGAGGAGGGATTAAGATGAGAGGCGGGATTCGTACGTATAAAAAACGTACGGGGTTCAAAGGGGAAAAGCTAGCCGCGCAATATCTCATTGGGCATGGCTATAGGGTTGTGCAGCAAAATTTTACAACTCGTTGGGCAGAAATTGATATTATAGCGAGTAAAGCCAATACCATTTATTTTTTTGAAGTAAAAACTCGAAGGTCGTTACGCTACGGTCATCCATTTACTGCGGTATCACCTAGGAAAATTTATAAAATTCAACATGCCGCACTAGTCTTTTTGCAACGCTATAAATTATCCTACCAAGCTTTGGCGGTAGGGGTGATTGGTGTGTTAGGACCAGATCGCATTGGACGATATCAGATTGAGTGTGTACCGAAAGTGCATATTTGACAAACCTAGTGAACCAGTTTACACTTCAAGGCGAGTAGTATGTAGTAAATACAATACTACTTTTTTATATGCATAGACGTAAAATTTTGCGTCTCTAACCAACACAATATAATATATATGCCAAATATCGATGTTAAAGAAACCGGGGCGGCAATCAAGCAGATTTGCGAAGAAAAGGGGATTCCGTTTGAATCTGTTATCGCTACGATCGAAGCAGCCCTAGCTGTAGCCTACCGCAAAGAAGTGGGAAAAAAAGGTAAAGATATTCGCGTTGAGTTTAACCCGCACAATGGAAGCATGCGTATTTTTGAAGTAAGCACTGTTGTTGAAGATACATTGTACGATGAGTACCTTAAAGAAAAAGAATTAGTTGAGCAATTGGCCGCCTCTGCTGAAAAGAAAGCAGATGATGCAGAGAAATTTAAAAATCCAGATCGTGTGGAAATGGTCGAAAGCGATGAAATAAAACCACGGTTTAATCCCAAAACAGACATTGCTTTACGTGAAGCCAAGACTGAAGACGATAGCATTGAGGTGGGTGATGAAATTCGAGATGAACTAGAAGTGCCAGAAGAATTTGGTCGTATGGCCGCACAGACCGCTAAGCAAGTGATCATTCAAAAATTACGCGAGGCTGAACGAGAGACTCTGTTTAATTTATATAAAGATCGCTCTGGTGAAATTATCAACGCTTTAATTCAGCGCGTGGAAGGTAAAATGGTGTTTGTGGATCTTGGTCAAGCCATTGCTGTTATGCCGCCATCTGAGCAAGTGCGCGGTGAAGTGTATCGCCCAGGTCAACGTATTAAAGTATTATTATTATCCATCGAAAAAACAAATCGTGGCCCGGAAATTGTAGCGTCTCGCTCTAACACAGGATTAGTAACGGCTTTGTTTACAGCCGAGGTTCCAGAAATTGTATCGGGCTTAGTGGAAATTAAAGGCGTGGCTCGTGAAGCGGGCTCTCGTACTAAGATTGCCGTGGCTGCTACCGATGCTTCGATTGACCCAATTGGTTCTTGTGTGGGGCAACGAGGTACACGCGTGCAAACGATCATTAATGAATTGGGCGGTGAAAAAATTGATATCATCCAGTATAATGATGATCCAGTAAAATTTATTGTGCATGCACTAAGTCCAGCTAAAATTCATTCAGTTATTTTGAAAGAAGTAGAAAAAGTTGCTGTAGCTGAAGTACCGGAAGACCAGTTTTCTTTAGCGATCGGTCGAAGCGGTCAAAATGTGCGGCTAGCCTCACATTTAACGGGCTGGTCAATTGATATCAATAAAACTGAACTTGAAAATGCTAGTGTTACTGATGAAAAGCAAGTGGCAGAAAATACAGCTGCCACAGATAAAAAATTTGATGATATTAATCAAAGCAAAGTAAATTAAATCAATATAAACTATGAATACCATTTTACTTTCTTCAATTTTGGCATCAGGCTTAGCCATTGTGTATGGTTTATTCTTGGCTCAACGGATTAAAAAATATTCAGCCGGAAATAATAAGATGCAAGAAATTGCCAAAGCTATTCAACAAGGTGCCAGCGCTTATTTAAACCGACAATATCGCACAGTAGCGATTATCGCCGCGGTGTTATTTGTGATCTTATGGATAGCGCTAGATCTTGAATTAGCGCTTGGTTTTGCTGTGGGCGCTATTTTATCCAGTGTAGCTGGTTATGTAGGCATGAATGTATCGGTGCGTGCTAATGTGCGTACTGCAGAAGCCGCTAAGCATGGTTTAGCTGCCAGCATGAAAGTGGCGGTTCAAGGTGGTACGGTAACAGGCTTGTTAGTAGTGGGCTTAGGATTGTTAGGTGTGGCTGGTTTTTATTGGCTAAGTGGCGGTAATGTGGCGGCGCTAGTAGGATTAGGGTTTGGTGGTAGTTTGATTTCTATGTTTGCCCGGCTGGGCGGCGGTATCTTTACTAAAGCGGCTGATGTAGGCGCAGATTTAGTAGGTAAAGTAGAAGCCGGAATTCCGGAAGATGATCCTCGTAATCCCGCTGTCATTGCGGATAATGTAGGTGACAATGTAGGTGATTGTGCCGGAATGGCCGCTGATTTATTTGAAACTTACGCTGTTACTTCTGTAGCCGCTATGTTATTAGGCTCACTAACCACGGCTAATACTGAAATGATATTATTTCCACTCGCGATTGGTGCTGTATCTATCATTACCTCCATTATTGGTACCTGGTTTGTGAAATTAGGTCATAGTAAAAATATTATGAATGCCCTATATAAGGGATTAGCAGTGTCAGGCGTGCTTGCTGCCGTTGTGTTTTATCCTTTAACCATGCAATTAGCAGGTGAATGGGATAATAGCGGCAGTTTATATCTGTGCACTCTAATTGGCTTAGGAGTAACCGCAGCTCTGATTGTGATTACTGAATATTTTACCTCAACTAAATATCAGCCAGTCAAATCCATTGCGGCGGCGGCAGAATCTGGACATGGCACCAACGTGATCCAGGGTCTAGCAGTCTCTTTAAAATCAACTGCTGCACCGGTAATGGTGATTGTGTTAGCAATTTTAGCGGCCTACCATTTATCCGGACTATACGGCATTGCAATTGCAGCAATGGCAATGTTATCTATGACGGGCATTATTGTAACTATAGATGCATTTGGCCCAATTACTGATAATGCTGGAGGTATTGCCGAAATGGCTGGATTACCCGACGATGTACGCAAAGTAACAGATGCTTTAGATGCAGTAGGTAATACTACCAAAGCAGTTACTAAGGGTTATGCTATTGGCTCGGCTGGTTTGGCCGCTTTAGTATTATTCGGAGCTTATGGCCAAGATTTAGCCAAAGCCACCAACGTATCTTCAGTAGCATTTTTGCTAGACGATCCGAAAGTTGTAGCAGGATTATTTATTGGAGGCATGATTACCTACTATTTTGGCGCGTTGTGTATGCAAGCTGTAGGCAAAGCTGCTGGTTCAGTGGTGCATGAGGTGCGTCGTCAGTTCAGAGAAATTAAAGGTATTATGGACGGTACGGCCAAACCTGATTATGCTACTTGTGTAGATATTGTAACTAGAGCAGCGCTACGTCAAATGGTGACTCCAGCCTTGTTAGTGATAACAACCCCAATAGCAGTATGGTATATGTTCGGACAGCTAGCGTTAGGCGGTTTGTTAATGGGCTCGATTGTTACGGGTATTTTCTTGGCGATATCGATGGCTAATGGCGGTGGTGCGTGGGATAATGCTAAAAAATATATTGAAGCTGGCCACTATGGTGGTAAAGGCTCTGTTGCTCATGCAGCGGCAGTAACCGGTGATACAGTAGGTGATCCTTACAAAGACACAGCTGGTCCCGCCATTAATCCGATGATTAAAGTATTAAACGTAGTAGCGTTGTTACTCGTTGCCTTATTAGCTTAAGTTTGTATCACATGAATATCACTAAAACTCAACCGGCCAAAACAACCGTTAAGTTAAAGATCGAATTAACCGTTATAGAACTACAGCCTCATATACAGAAGGCGGTGCAGCGCATTTCTAGAGAAGTTAAAATTCCTGGATTTCGTCCTGGACATGTAACGTTCGAGGTACTAAAGAATAAGTTAGGCGAGATGGAAATTTATCAAGAGGCCTCTCGAGTAGCAATTGACGCCACGTTGCCACAAGCTGTACAGCAAGAAGAAATTGATTTTGTTGGTCAGCCCAGCATTAATGTTGAGCAGGTAGCCCCAGGTAATAATCTCATCTATAGCGCTGAGTTTTCTTTAATGCCAGCGGTAGTATTAAAAAACTATAAGACAATTAAGGCGAAGAAAAAGACCGTAACAGTAGATGAAAAAAAATATCAGCAAACACTAGATCATTTGCGAAAAATGCAAGCGGTGTCTAAACCCGTGGAGCGAGCTGCTAAAGTAGGTGATAAAGTAGATATTGATTTTAATATTACGCACGATCATGTTCCAATTGAGGGCGGTCAGGGGCAACACGTATCAGTAACGTTGGGCGACCAAGCGTTTATTCCTGGTTTTGAAGAACACTTAATAGGCGTTCAAGCGAATGATAGCAAAAATTTTCAAGTAACCTTCCCCAAAGATTATGGTGTAAAACATTTAGCTGGAAAAGAGTGTAGTGTAGATGCCAAAGTGCATCAAGTATTCGAGGTTAGTTTGCCACCATTGGACGATGTTTTAGCTAAAGCTTTAAAATTTGAAGGACTAGCAGACCTAGAAAAAGCCGTTCGTGATAATATTACACGTGAATTAGATAAGGAAGCAGAACAAGAGTTTGAAACCGCTGTAATTGAAGCTGCCATCGCCGAAGCTGAATTTGATCCAATTCCCGACCCCATGCTACGTGGCGAGCTTGACCGGATGTTGCAAGAATTACGTTATGATATTGAGCAACAGGGCGGTAAGTTTGATGATTATCTCAAGCATATTAAAAAAACCGAACAAGAATTACGTGATGCCTGGAAAGATCGAGCTGAAAAACGGGTAAAGAGCGCACTAGTATTAAAAACAATTAGTGAAGCCGAACACATTACTATCACTGAATCGGCTATTGATGCACAAGCAGAAAAGTATCGCAACATCTATAAAGATTCCCCAGAATTAGGCGATCGGCTAAATAGTTTAGATTTTCGAGCCTATCTTCGTACCAGTATGCGTAACGATGAGGCACTGAAAAAATTAAAAGGGTACGCGGAAAAAAACTAATCAATGTTATCAAATAAAAGATTCTGTAACAGCAGGATCTTTTATAATAACAAATAATTACTTTACAGATTTAATGGCTTGCTTTAGTACGGCAGCAGATTTTTTTAAAGCGGTTTTTTCTGCAGCATTTAACGGTAAAATTAATTCGCGCTCAATGCCGTTTTGTCCAAGCACAGACGGCGTATTAAGTGCTACATTGTGTAATCCATATTCACCTTGCAAGACGGAGGATACAGAAAATACTTCCCGCGTATTGTTTAAAATAGCGCGTACTAACTGGTTCACGCAAATTGCGATAGCTGAATTAGTAGCTCCTTTCTTTTGGATGACTGTATAAGCGGCATGCACCACTTGCTGATGGAGTTGTTGTATTTTTTTGCGATGATAACCAGGGAATTTTGTGATGGGGATTGAGCCAACATCCGCAGTGCTTAATATCGGAAATGAACTGTCACCGTGTTCACCTAAGATATATGCGTGTACGTTATGGGGATTAATGTTGAAAAATTTTCCTAAGACGGAACGGAAGCGTGCTGTATCTAACACAGTACCAGAACCAATCACGCGTTGTTTGGGAAATCCGGAATATTTATAGGCCAGGTAGGTTAATACGTCTACTGGATTTGCTACGACTAATAAAATGGCGTTGGGAGCATGACGCTTAATTTGCAGAACAATGGATTTGATGATAGCGGCATTACGTTGCAATAAATCTAAGCGGGTTTCACCTTTGGCTTGCTTGGCTCCAGCTGTGATAATCACTACATCTGATTTGGCAACAGCTTTATAATTATTTGTAGCGGTTATTCGAGCGGATGGAAGAAAGGGGCTACCGTGTTCAATGTCCATTACTTCGCCCTCAGCTTTATCCAAGTTTTGATCTAGTAAAACCAATTCTTCAGCTGTGCCTGATAAGGCCAGAGCAAACAATGTGGCGGTGCCAACATTACCAGCACCAATAACAGATACTTTTCTAGGCATATTCTTTCAGACTAGCAAAAATATTTAATATTAGCAAATACAGCAATGAAAATTTTAAATAAATACCGAGCCTTATCGTGACAGAGCTACATTAAATCAGTA
>CAZZNZ010000016.1:0-9309 GCA_964655875.1 uncultured Gammaproteobacteria bacterium
TCAACAAGCGGCTTTTTATCGCGATCCGTTTATTAACGAAACCAGTATTGCTACGGCGGAAATGATTCAAGGCAAGCAGTTATCCTACAACAATATTATGGATGCCGATGCTACCTTGCGCATGATTCGTGATTTTACCGATCGACCCACTGCGGTAGTAGTAAAACACTCTAACCCTTGCGGTATTGCTCAGGCTGATGATATTAACACCGCCTTTACACGGGCTTATGAAGCCGATGCTAAATCTGCTTTTGGTGGTATTATTGCGGTGAATGAAACCTGCACGGTGGAGATTGCTGAGTATCTGAACAAAGTATTTGTGGAAGTAGTGTTAGCGCCAGACTATACCACTGAAGCCTTAACAGCTTTTGCAAAAAAACCGAATGTGCGCTTATTAAAATTAGGTACTCTTACCCCAATGAAGCACGATTGGGAACTTCGCCAAGTGGCTGGCGGCGTGCTAGTACAAGAAGCTAATAAACATACACTAACACCAACTGAAGTAAAAGTTGTTACAGCATCTGCTCCTAGTAATCAACAACTGAAAGAGTTGATGTTTGCTTGGAAAGTATGTAAGCATGTGAAATCGAATGCGGTAGTACTGGTAAAAGATAATGTGACGGTTAGCATTGGCATGGGTCAAACTTCGCGAGTGGATGCAGTGCAACAAGCTATTTGGAAAGCCGGAGACAAAGCTAAAGGGTGTGTTTTAGCTTCTGAAGCCTTTGTTCCTTTCCGCGATTCCATTGATGAAATTGCACCTACTGGTGTAGCGGCTATTATTCAACCTGGTGGTTCTATCAAAGATAAAGATGTCATCGCTGCGGCCAATGAATATAGTGTACCAATGGTATTTACTGGTGTGCGCTCATTTTTACACTAAAATTATCGTTTTAGCACACACTTTTGATACAAATTTTTGAAGGCGTGAGCTGGGTCATACTTAGTTTTCAAACGATCATACTCAGGTTTGTTGTACAATTTCCAAAATGTCTCCTCAGGATAATAGGCATCGGAATAGAGGGATTTTTTGCCTTGGAGCTCTAACACTCTCTGTTCAATTAATTTATTGTAATAGCCAGCCGGTTTATTACTTGGTTTTACATCCCAAAACCCAAAGTTGACGTATAATTTTTCTGGATTCATGGGATAGAGGCTATACGACACTGTTTTGTCGTAAGTCTGTACTGGACAGATCCAAATTGGTTTAATGCCAATTTCTCGATGAAGGAAATTAAAAAATTCTATACAGTGTTCAACGGGTATTTCTACATCTTGGATAATCGATTCACCTTGTTCAATCGTGAATGGCAGTTTAGCAGCTAGGCGCCGGATTTTAGAATAACTGACGGAGTTTAATCGTTTTCTACCCCATAGCCAGCGCATTATAGGGTTTTGTACATGAAAGTGAGAAGAGCACCAGAACCAATCCGTATCCCAGCGCCAAATAAAATCGTGAGTAGTTAAATAATCTACCTTTTTCTGTGTGATTGATTTGTAATAAATGTTCATGTAAGTGTAATCACTTACACTGGGAACCTGATCTACAAATTTTCCCAACGTTAAATACATCTCATGATCATTCATTATGGTGCCATCCATAAAATCAATAGTTTCTTTTTTTACTTGCCGGAGCGCGGAAAAATACTCGGTGGAGTTGGTATAACGCATATGGGTTAGCTGGACGTATTGTTTAACCGGCACCAATTGTACTTTTAGTTTTAAAGCATAACCAAATGTACCATAAGAATTAGGGAATCCATAAAATAAATCAGCGCTATGATTTTTATCACACGTTATTACACTACCATCGCTTAACAAAATCTCAATCTCGGTAATGGTTTCATGCACCAAACCATATTTAAACGATGATGCTTCGATGCCTACACCGGTAGTAGCACCACCAATGGTAATGGATTGTAGTTCGGGCACTACGGCTGGCATGAAACCGTGTTTTAGGGTTTCATCGACTAATTGTTTATAAGTGGTCATGCCTTCAACTTCGGCAACGGCATTAGTGGTATCTACATTCAGTACATGATTAAAATCACGCACGTTAATTTTTTTAGCGTTGGTTTGCTGGCGATGCCGAAATAAGTTTGAAGTGTTTTTTTGCAATGCCACTTCGCCACTAGCTTTGGCAGCCAATAATTCCTGAATCAACTGCTGTTTACGTTGGGTGTAAGCGGCGAGAGACATTAGCGTGGAGCTTGATAACCGCCAGGTATGCCGCCCCTAGACAGCACTAGTTGCCATAGTTGGTTTTTACGGGCGCGGAATGAGCCAGCACAAGATAATAAATAATATTGCCACATCCGAAAAAAACGTTCACCGTATTGAGCTTTAAACTTTGGCCAGTGACCCATAAAATTAGCGTACCAGGCCATTAAAGTTCTATCATAATCCGATCCAAAATTATGCAAATCTTCAATGACAAATTTACCTTCCGCCGCTTTAGCTAATTGAGCAATAGAAGGCAACATGCTTTGTGGAAAAATATATTTATCAAACCATGGCTCGGTAGTAGTAACAGAGGTAACACCACCAATCGTATGCAGTAAAAATAATCCACCCGGTTTTAAGCAGTTTTTAGCTAAAGTTAAAAATTGATCATAATTTTTATATCCCACATGTTCAGTCATGCCAACGGACACCACTTTATCAAATGTACCAGTAGCAGTACGATAATCGGCTTGAATAATATGTACTGGCAAACCAGCACATTGTTGTTTAGCGAAAACAACTTGTTCTGCTGAAATATTATAACTAGTAACGGCGCAGCCATATTTTTCCGCTATATACTTGGCCAGCATACCCCAACCACTGCCGAGTTCTAGCACCGTATCACCGGGTTTTAATTGTAATTTACGGCAAACCAGCTCTAATTTATTGTCTTGTGCTTCATCAAGATTCTTGGCGCCAGTACACCAATAACCACAAGTGTATTGCATGGTGCGGCCTAACATGGCGGAATAAAACTCGTTCCCTAGATTATAGTGTTGTTCAGCTACCTGTTTAGAGCGCTCGGTAGTTTGGCGGTTAATGATTTTAGATTTTAATACGTGCCATATTACATCTTTCGCTAGGATTTTTTTATCCAGTTCAGCAGCTAAGGCTTTATGAAACGTTACATCCAGCTGGGCACTATCCCACCAGCCATCCATGTAGCTCTCGCCAATGGCTAAGGTGCCACCAGCTAGAGCGCGGCTATAAAATTCCTCGTTATGGATTTGCACATCTCCTGGGCGTGAACCGTTAATTTGAATATCGGCTTGGGCTAAAATAGCTTGAATGATGCTTTTTTGAGTTTTTGGAGTAGTAACCATAATACAGTAGGAATTTTAGCATGATCATGATAGACGAGCAATCAGGTGAAATTTGGCTTCAGTAGTATCATATGCTATCATTTTATTATGAAGCGCACTCCCGATTATATTGCTGTAATAGATTTCGGGTCACAGTTTGCTCACTTGATTGCGCGGCGTGTGCGTCAACTCAATGTGCTTGCCAAGATCTTTACTCCCGATACGCCGGCATCGGTTTATCAAGATGCTGCCGGGGTTATTTTATCCGGGGGCCCAAAAAGCACCATTGGCACTGATGCCATTGCTTATGATCCAGGAATGTTTAAGCTAGGAAAGCCGATGCTAGGGTTATGTTACGGCCATCAGTTAATTGCTAAGCATTTTGGTGGTACAGTAGCCAAAGGTAAAACTAAAGAATATGGCCAAGCCCAATTAACCGTGAAAGATAAATTGGATTTATTTAAAGGCTTGAACACAACTGAACCAGTGTGGATGAGCCATTGGGATAATGTAATGCAAGCTCCTAGGGGTTTTACGGTACTGGGGACTACTCCAGATTCTCCTGTTGCTGCTATGGTGAATCGTAATCAGCAAGTTTGGAGTTGTTTATTTCATTTAGAAGTGCACCATACTACACATGGCATGAAGATTTTACAAAACTTTGTGCTTAATATTGTTCGCGCTCAATCTCAGTGGAAAATGCGTAATATTGAACATGACATTATTAATGATATTAAACGTGATGCCAAAAATAAAAAAGTATTTATGTTGTTATCGGGCGGCGTAGATTCTACGGTGGCGTTTGCGTTATTAGAAAAAGCTTTAGGGAAAAAGCGTGTTTACGGTTTACATGTCGATAATGGTTTTATGCGTTTAAAAGAAAGTGTTCAAGTAAAAACAGCTTTAAATAAAGCAGGTTTTACCAATCTACACATGATTGATGCCAGCGCCAGATTTTTACGAGCCGTACAAGGGATAGTGGAACCCGAAGCCAAGCGACAGCGCATTGGTGAATTATTTGTTGAGATCGCTAATGAAGAGATGACTAAATTAGATATGAGCGATTATCTGTTAGGCCAAGGCACGATTTATCCTGATACTATTGAATCTGGCGGTACTAAACACTCTGATAAAATTAAAACTCATCATAATCAAATTGATTTGATTAAGCAGATGATTTTGGAAGGTAAAGTAATTGAGCCACTGCGTAATTTATATAAAGATGAAGTGCGAGTCATCGGTAAGCGTTTAGGTTTAGTGCCGAGCGTATTAAACCGACAACCTTTTCCTGGGCCTGGCTTGGCCATTCGAACACTATGTTCTAACGGTAATTCTATGATTGAGAATGCACAGAATATTAACGCACAATTAGAACAGCTGATCAAAAAATCAAAAATCAAAAATCTTCAGGCCAAAATTCTTCCTATGAAAAGTGTCGGCGCGCAAGGGGATGAACGCTCCTATAAGCATCCCGTTGTTATTACGGGTCAGGCTAATTGGAAGCAGCTAAATGATTTATCGGTCCGCATTACCAACGAGGTGTTTGCCGTGAATCGAGTGTTATGGTTTGTAAGGAAGGGTAGTCACCATTCTTTATCAAACGGTCAAATGCATGCACGGTATCTTGTTCAAGATCGATTAGATTTATTACGTGTAGTTGATGATCAGGTAATGCAAATCATGAAGCAGCATAAGTTCACCAAGGATATTTGGCAGTTTCCTGTTGTATTAGTTCCGTTCGGGACTAAACAAAATCATGGTGAATCGATTGTGTTACGGCCAATTCAATCTGAAGAAGTGATGACCGTTAATTTTTATGCTATGCCCAAAGTGGCGCTTAATCAGGTAGCGCGAGTGATCTATCAATTACCCCATATTGATTATCTGTTTTACGATATCACTCATAAGCCACCAGCCACGGTTGAGTGGGAGTAGTATTTGTGTTATACTGCAATTGAGCGCACTCTAGGAGTGCGTTTTATGTTAGATTGGCGGCACCTTGACAATATGATATAGTATAAGCCCAAAAATCTATGGCAAAAAAGGCAAAACGGAAATGGCAATTTGATATCTCTTCTGAAACCCAGCGTGGTATTATGGCTATTATTTTGCTAGCTTTAGGGTTAATTACAGTTTTTAGTTTGTTTGGCTTAGCGGGTAGTTTAGGCCAAATATTCAGCACCGGATTAAATTTAATGGTTGGGCTAGGACGGTTCCTAGTCCCTGTGTTATTTTTTGTTACGGTGTATCGTTTACTGTATCCAAGCGAGAATGAACTGAAGCCTATTTATCTCATTGGCTTAGGATTAATGGGTATCAGTGTGTTCGGTTTGTTAGATCTTATCTCAGTAGCCGCAGGCGGTTACATTGGTATAGCGATTACCTATGCATTTCGTCGCTTTACTAGTGTAGTGGTAGCAGTAATTTCGTTACTAGCGGTATTCGGATGTTCAATATTAATTGTGTTTAATACTTCAATTGATCATATTGTACAACGTATTCCCGCTACAAATTTATTTGGCAAAATGCTACGGTTCTTAGTAGTGCTATTTTCCAGTGCTAAGCATCATATTGCGGTTGCACGAGAATTAGCTCAAAATCAGGCTGCAGAGATTTATCCTCTAGCTCAGGTTAATCAAGCAGATACCCTGGAAGATGAAGAGGATTTTGAAGATGAAGCTGTAACAACCAGTTTTTCTAAAAAAACTATAACTACGTCAGCATCGGTAAAATCAACAAAACCTGAACAAATGGAGTTGATTACTGTATCAAAACAGCATCGTCATATTGATGTACCGTTAGATTTGCTATCAGGTCAAAAATCTAAACCTACAAGCGGAGATATTGAACATCATAAGCGAGTAATTGTGGAAACATTGCAGAGCTTCGGGATTGATGTAGAACTTGGTCCGGTTAGTATTGGCCCAACGGTTACTCAATATAGTTTTAAACCGGCCAGTGGAATTAAAGTGGCTCAAGTAGTATCATTGCAAAATGATTTAGCTTTAGCGTTGGCCGCACACCCTATTCGTATTGAGGCGCCAATTCCCGGTAAATCGTTAATTGGTGTAGAAGTACCCAATGTAACAGCTGGTTCAGTTAGTCTTCGTGAATTGCTAGAGTCGGATGAGTTTAAACAACGTAAGAGTAATTTGGCGTTGTTGTTTGGTCGTGATGTAGCTGGAAAACCTTTTTTGGCAGGATTAGACAAAATGCCTCATATGTTAATTGCTGGCTCTACTGGATCAGGGAAATCCGTTTGTATTAATGCGGTTTTATTAAGCTTGTTATATCAAAATGGTCCCGATAATTTGCGTTTAATTTTAGTGGATCCAAAGCGGGTGGAATTTACTATCTATGATGATATTCCGCACTTGTTAACCCCGGTAATTACCGATGTTCAAAAAACTATTAACGCTTTGAAATGGACAGTAACCGAAATGGATCGACGTTATGAAGTGTTAGCCGCTGCTAAAAAACGTGATATTAGTGGTTATAATGCTACGCATCCGGAAACAACTTTACCGTACATTGTGTTTGTAATTGATGAGTTAGCAGATTTAATGGCTACAGCGCCGCGTGAAGTAGAAGCTGCTATTGTACGTTTGGCGCAGATGGCTAGGGCGGTGGGTATTCATTTAATTTTGGCTACGCAACGGCCCTCGGTAGATGTAATTACTGGGTTAATCAAAGCGAATATTACAGCTCGTTGTGCTTTTGCCACAGCTTCATTAGTAGATTCGCGCACCATCTTAGATGCCTCTGGTGCTGAAAAATTATTAGGCAGAGGAGACATGTTATATGTTAGCGCAGAATTTAATAAACCTAAACGGATTCAAGGAGCCTTTGTGAATGAACAAGAAGTATTGCGAGTAGTGGAATATCTAAAGCAAAAAACTAAAGTAGAATATGATGATAGCATTACTACCAAACAAGTAAGTAGTAGTTTGCCACAAGCATTTAATGATGGTGGCGATGAAGACGAGCTTATTCCTGAAGCTAAAAAAATTATCATTCAAGCTCAAAAAGCTTCTGCTTCATTATTACAACGTCGCTTACGAGTGGGGTATGCTCGGGCTGCGCGTTTACTAGATATTCTAGAAGAGCAACATTTTATTGGCCCTGCGGATGGCGCTAAACCACGTGATATTATTGCGATTACTGAAGACGCTGCAATCATGCCTGAGAATACCGCAGTGAATGATCGAATAGAGGAGGAAGTACCTACCAAAGAAGTTAAGTTGTAGTGTATGGTAGCATTTGAACGCCGGACTATTACTCAAGCTAAAACGGTCGGTGAACAATTACAAGCGGCACGTTTAGCTGAAGGAGTGTCTGTGGCTAAAGTGGCTGCACGATTGAATATTCGCACTAGCTATATTGAGGCTATCGAAGCTAGTGATTATCAACATTTACCCACGGCGGTGTTTGTGAAGCAGTATGCATGTAATTATGCAAAATACTTACGTTTAGATGTAAAACACATTGAAGCATTAGTGCAACATGAGCTAATGGTTTATCAACGACAAGTACACATTCCTACAATTCAAGGGCATTTATTGCGTCAACCGTTAAAAATAGCCCATATTATTATGGGTTTAGGAATTATTTTCCTTATTACCGCAACAACAGTTTATTTTGTAGCACAAATTAGTAATGTCATTCAGCCTCCACCCTTGCTTTTAGAGGCTATTCCAGCTAAAGTACCTACTAGTCAGCGTTTTATCACTCTCAGTGGTAAAACTGCTTCTGAGGCTACCGTCTTAATTAACGATCAGGCTATTAGGGTTCGATCTGATGGTAGCTTCTCCCAAGTAATGACACTACAAGACGGTATTAACCTCTTTAAAATTACCACCAAAACGAAGCGCAGTCGGGATCGAGTTGATTATCAACAGGTTGTGGTGGCCGACAATTAATTATCTAGCTAATTTATTATCTTCATTTTTATGTCGAAACGCAAACTAGACAACAGCAATGATCCTAAAATGAAAGCAGCTGAAACAGCAATTGCTCAGATTAAAGAACGTTTTGGTAATAACGCGATTATGCGTTTAGGAGAAGCCAGTAAAATGACAGTGTCTGTTATTCCCACGGGCTGTATCTCACTAGATTTAGCACTAGGCGTTGGAGGCGTGCCACGCGGTCGCATTGTTGAAATCTATGGTCCGGAAGCTTCTGGAAAAACTACGTTAACGCAACATATTGTGGCTGAAGTGCAGAAAATTGGTGGCATCGCCGCATTTGTGGATGCCGAACATGCTCTAGATCCCGATTATGCTAAACGCATTGGTGTAAATGTGGAAGAGCTGCTCATTTCTCAACCAGATACCGGTGAACAAGCATTAGACATTGTGGAAACGTTGGTTCGGTCTGGTGGAGTAGATGTGATTGTGGTGGATTCTGTGGCTGCTTTAACACCAAAAGCGGAAATTGAAGGCGAGATGGGTGATATGCAAATGGGCTTGCAAGCGCGTTTAATGAGTAAAGCGCTACGTAAGTTAACACCGTTAGTTGGAAAAAGTACGACCATTGTCATTTTTATTAATCAGGTGCGACAAAAAATTGGTGTAATGTTTGGAAACCCAGAAACTACTACAGGCGGTAATGCGCTAAAATTTTACTCGTCAGTGCGTATTGAGGTTCGGCGTAATGCTCAAATTAAACAAGGCGATCGGGTAATAGGTAATCGTGTTAAGGCCAAGATTGTAAAAAATAAAGTGGCAGCTCCATTCCGCACTACGGAATTTGATATTATGTACAACGAAGGTATTTCATTAGCAGGCGATTTATTAGAAACTGGCGTGCAATTCGGCGTAATAGAAAAGAGCGGTAACAGTTATAGTTATAAAGAAGAAAAATTGGGAGTAGGTCGTGAAACTGCTAAGCAGTTTTTACGAGAACGTTCAGAATTAATGGAAGCGATTAAGAAAGATGTTACCATTGCTGTGAAAGAAAAAGAAGCTACTGCCTAACATTTCTATTTCCCTCTTCCTTTAGTATC
>CAZZNZ010000017.1:0-9115 GCA_964655875.1 uncultured Gammaproteobacteria bacterium
CTAACACCATTACTGTTACTATTAATGCAACAAATGATGCACCGACTTTTACAGGCGCTGTTACTGACTATACGATGAATGTATTAGATGTAGACACCGCCGCAGTACAACTAAATGACTATTTTGCTGATGTGGATGCGGGAGATGCCTGCACCTATACAGTTATAGATCCATTTGCTTTAGGAACACTCACCATTCAATCTAACGGTGCTGTTGATATTACTGCAGACGCTGATGCTGGATCGGATACTGTAATGATCCAATGTACAGATGCTGGTAGTGCTACGGCGGTAACAAATAGTTTTGTAGTTACGGTAAATCCTGTGGTTCCGGTAGTGAATAGCGATGGACCTAGCTACGCAGCACCAACGCTAACAACACAGCTGGCTGCTAAATTTCTGTATTCTAATTCTATTTTGTCTTATGCTTTTAGTTTAGCGAACTTTTTCTCTGCTCCAGATCCAGGGGATAGCTATGTTTATTCTATCGAAGACGGATTTAATCTAGGTAGTTTAACTATATCGGGAGACGGCGTAGTCACGATTATCTCTACTGGAACGCCAGGAACAGATACGGTCAAATTTCGCGCTACTAATAGTAGAGGGCTATCGATATTATCGAATAGTGTAGATGTACATGTAGTGAACACCAACAGTACTCCAACTTTCACTGGTGTTTTACCAAATCGTACAATTGTAGCAAATACCACACAAGTAGCCGCCATGGATTTAACACAATATTTTTCAGATGCAGACACAACGGATTTTGGAGATTATTGTACGTATAGTGCAGCAAATAATTTTTCTAATACGTTGGGCAGCATGACAATTCAATCCAATGGTTTGGTGAATTTAGTAGCGGGCGGTACCATCGGTTCAGATACGGTGCAAATTCGTTGTGTCGATGGATTGGGAGCTAGCGTATTATCAAATACATTTACCATTAGCGTGATAGCAGAGACCGGTGCTAGTAGTGGTGATAATTCACCAACAGTATTATCTAACATTGCTGATCAATCTATGCGGGAGGATACAGCGCTTACAGCCGCGTTTGATTTAGATGATTACTATGCGCATAATGTTGTTGCGTCCGCCTGTACTTATTCTATCGTGGATACATGGGATTATGGCACAATTGCCATTCGTGACGGGGTAGTAGATTTTATACCTACCGCTAATGTATTCGGGGTTGATACGGTAAAATTCCGTTGTACGGACAGCGGTGGTTATACTAACACCAATAGCGTGCGTGTTACTGTGAATGCTGTGAATGATACCCCTACTACAATCAAAACTATAGATGACATGTCTATTATAGCCGGCACTACGAAAAAAAACGTGTTAAATTTACTAGAATATTTTACCGATGTGGATGATACTACGTTAAGGTATAGTGTGTCAGGTAATGGTAATTTAAACATTACCATTACCAATGGCCAAGTAGATATTGCTGCGCCTGTTAATTTTTCTGGCATTGAAACTATTACCTTTATTGCCCAAGATTCCAGTGGCGCTACTGTAAGCAGTAATTCAGCAGATGTGATTGTTTCGGAAAGCGAAGATGAAGACGCTACAATAGGGTATGTACGTGGAACACGTAAAGGCCCAGGTATTATTACAGTTTATGCTACCGATGGAACAGTATTATATCGATGGCGATCCTTTAATGAAGGTGGTGTGGTGCCAAGACTAATAAAGCAAGGCGGGAAATATTATGTAGTAGCCGTAAAACGGCGTTCGGGCACTAGTTTGCATATGTACCAAGCGGACGGTACGTTATTGAAAAAAACTCGTCTATCGTATCGTTTGCATTGGCGTCGCATGGTAGCAGGAAATTTAGATGGCGATAAATCTACCATTGAAATTGTAACAGCCACTCGCAGAAGAGGAGCGGTATATTTTAGGGCTTATACTTACAAACGAGCTACGCAAGTATTTGGGCGTTTATCATATCAACGGCGGTATTATCATCCGAAATTAAAAAATTCTTTCTCGTTATCTCTTAAACAAAAAACGATACGTTTACGACCGCATAAAGCCGCGGCGATTAGTTTTCGGTGGCGGCCGTTTAATACTCAATAGTGCAACATATGATGAAACAACGACGCATGATATTAACAATCTTCATTGCGGTAGCAATGACCATGTTAGCTGTAATAGTTGTGCGACTATATATCATGCGTCCAGAAGCAGTTTGGCAGAATTTTGTTACCAGCGTGCAATCTCATAATCAGGCAGCAGCTTGGCAACAATTGAACACTGCTCAACCGCTAGCTATTCAAGAGGATATGCGTTCTATAACACAGGATTGGTTGCGTTCGAAGAATATAACATTTAACGTGCAAAACATTCAGTCCACAATTCGTGATCGAGCAGTAGTGTCGTGGTTGGCACAGCGTTATGTAATAACAACAACTGTTTATTATGATGACTATGTTGATACGGTAGAACTGGTGTGGGAGCGAACATCCATTGGCCAGCCTTGGTCACTTTCTCAAATTACTTCAATTCTAGAAGAATAACCAAACAGCACAAGTGATATGATGATGCTATATCGTTGTTTTGTAAAAAGTTTATGGATTGTGATATTACTGATTGTAGCGGTTGGAGTAAATGTGCAGGTTGCTACGGCAGCTGTACCCGTAATTGAAGAGGTTGATCCCAAAGTGATCTCAGTCATCGGTAGAGATACTTTTAAAACTGAGCTATACTTTCGTAGTGACCACCTTACTTACATGTATGATGTTAGGATTAATTCTCACGTCAAGACAAGTGATGTGGTACGGTTTGGTTCAGCCTGGATTCCTTATGTGTGGAGATCTGCCGATGACCGAAAACTTATTGAGGTTACAGTGGAAATTGATCCTAAGCAATATCAAACTAAACATGCCAGGAGATTTCATTTTTTTAAAGATGGTAAATTAGTAGCGGTGTCAGAAAAAGTAAGGATTTTAGATCCTAAATACCAACGTAAAAAGACTGGTAATGTGGCTGATTTTTTTCGTAATACAAATGCACGCATGGCATCAAAACGCACGATTGGATTAAATGTGCACCGTGCGTTATCGGCAGATAGTAACGTAACCGATGTGGTATTTCAGAAAAATTTAGCATCATCGGATACCATTTGGGTAAGAGAATTTGTGGCGTACGATGCCTTAATTGGAGAACATCGCAAACAATGGATTCGTCGATACGATCAAGCGTTTGATCACTACCGTCGTGAAAATAAGCGAGTAGTGGCAATGTTGGCCTATGGTAGTGGTGCTGGTGATCAGAAATTTATTCCACCGAATACAACCGATTGGCAAGCGTTTGTACGTTTGGTAGTAACCCGATGGGGGAATACGATTGATGCCTATGAAATTTGGAATGAACCAGACCTAGCAAAATATATGAAACCCAATACAGTAGACGCGCTAGTGCCGCTACTTAAAGCTTCTTATTCTACCATTAAAACTCATGATCCAAATAGCTATGTGTTAAATGGAGGTATTGGCAATATTCGTACTACCACATTTATTCGCGAGCTCTATGCTAAAGGAGGCGATTATTTCGATGAGCTATCGATTCATGCTTATTATTGTGGTGAGTATTTGCGTGACGGTAATTTACAAGCATTACAGCGAGATATTGTTCATGTACAGCAAGCTATTCCAACTCATCGCCAAGCCGACGGCATTTGGGTTACAGAACTAGGTTGTTCTATGGGAATGTCCGGAGTAAACGCCCAGGTTCAACAGCGTGCATTAGCCGAAATGACCAAATTATTTTTGAATACAGGTAAAGTTCGAGTGATGATGCTGTATCATATTCGTAATCGGCCTGATCAGGATGTGTACGAGGCTAATTTTGGTTTGTTAGATGATGCGGATCGTCCTAAACTTGCATGGAATTGGTATGCTAATTTACCAAATGAATAAAAAGTGTCATTCCTATAATTTTGGATATTTATGAGTCTATTATTTCGTATCACAATTGTAATGGGAGCGCTGGTTGGTATGGGGTATTACCCTAATATTGCCCAGGCTTGGTCGGTTCCTGTTACGTTTAAGGCCGATGGAGTGCAGCGGGTAGGCGAACCCGTTACGTTTGGTGTGCCGATTGCACAAAGCGATCATGTTACTGCACTTACTAATTTTCAAGTACGTGATAGCAATAATAATCCGGTAGATGCCCAGTTTACAGTAACCGCGCGCTGGGGTGGAACGGCGAGCGATACTAGCAAACCAATTCGTTGGGTATTGGTGGATACGCAAGTTACGGCAGCTAGCAATGCTACAGTTACATACACTATAGCAAACACCGCTACGACTACTTCAGTTATAGACGGTATTCATTTAACTAATAACGCATCTAACTATACTATTAACACAGGAGCCGCTACCTTTGTGTTAAATAAGCAGCAGTTTAATGGTTTTGATAGCGTAACATTAAGTGATAATACGAATATAATCAATTCTTCTGCAACCGATGGCCTGCGCATTACCGATCATCATTCAAACGCCTACTATGTTTCTGATTACCCAGTGAATGACCCAAATCAAAACGGAGTATCCAATGAGGCCACAGAGCAACCAGAGGTAGAGCAAGAGTACCAAGCAAATGATCCTTATAGCTATCCCGGGTACCAGTATGGTTCAGAAATTATACGCAATGGTCCGCAGCGCGTTCGTATTCGTTACCATGGAAAAATAAGTGAAAGTTTTACCGACGAATCAACAGTTAGCTTAGATGAACAAACAGCGGTAAATGACAATCCTTATGCTCCATATGATGCCGCCGAAAAAAATAATACGGACGATGTAGAATATACCATCGACATTGATTTTTTTGCTGATAGTGGCTTTGTAAAAATTTATTTTACGTTAGAAAATAATAATAGTTGTTTAATTGGATTTAATTGGACCTGTGTTAATCACGGGTCTTTGAATAGCATTCAATTTGATGATGTGTCGTGGTTATTAACCCCGAATTTGAATACAGCCAACCTGCAGTACACGGTTTCAGGTGAGTCTGTAGATTATTCTGGCAGTATTCATGCATCGCAGTTGGTAAAACTTTATCAAGATTCTTCAGGTACGGCGCAATGGGATTACTACAAAGCCAATATAGACAACGCACCGCGAATGAATTATTATGTTCAAAATCAACCATTTAAATATAGTGTAGATGATGTTGTGCAAACAACAACTGGTACGCAAGCTGTTGGATGGCTGACAGCAACCGATGGCGCACACGGTGTTGCTGTCGGTATCCAAGATTTTTGGGAGAATTTTCCAAATGCACTTGAGTTAAATACGACAACACCTCAGCCCACAGTGCGTTTGGGGTTTTTTCCAAATGAATATGCAACAGATCATCGCTTACGATCCGGCGAACACAAGACACACGAATTAAGCGTGTATTTTTACTCAGCCGGTCAAACAGCACCTACGATTGTTATGCGGCAATTCCATGAACCGCTGGTTCCAACACTACCCGCTGAGTATTATGCCGATACGTATGCGTTGGGGTATATTGTGCCTTTTGTTGGTGCAGAGGGTGATACCAATTATGATGCATGGTCGGATTACCAGGTGTACAATGCTGGTATTATTGATAGTGCAGTCAGTTCTTACTATAAAACACTTGGCGGAGATGTGTGGGATAGTTTGGATCTTATTCCGCAGTATGATTTTTATGGAAAATATACATTTGGATATATTCCCAGTGATTATGAGGTTCGAAGTGGGACCGATGGGTATAAATATAGTTTTAATGATGGTTTGTTCGCACAGTTTGCAAGCACGGGTTCTGAACATTTTGATTATGGAAAAACCTGGTATACACAAGCAAAGCGAGCAACACGCGCAATGACTGACAACTGTATTTTACATGGGCCAAACCACTACTCTTCCTCAATATGGAGAGGTGGATGTATCCAGCATACATATCATGACCAGGTGCAAATTAATGGGTTTTTGCGCGAGCTTGGTACCCCAGTGCCAGATTTGGCGTTTGGTGTCGGCGGATTGAATTCTGCATATGTTCTATACGATGATCCGCGCGCGCAACGAGCCATTGATGAGTATGCCTCTCATGTATTGTATCGATGGGATGAACGTGATGACTACGGTTCTTTTATTGCCGGCGGTACGGGGGCTCCTACTGGGCGAGAGTATGCCAACGCGCTTCGTTTGTTTGTGGAAGCGTATCAAGCAACAGGACAAGAAAAATATTTTACTGCAGCTACTGAATTAGTTACCAGTACTGATTTTCAGAATAGAGAGGGATATTATTTACACTGTGTAAACCTTGGCGCATGTACAGAAGAAGAAATTCGTTTTTTTGAAACAACTTATGATGCATCTAATGCCGGAAGAATGCCAACATTTTGGAAAGAGATGATGTTGCCGAGTTTAGGCATGTATCTTGATGTTAGTACACAACGAGGCGAAGAAAATAGCATCGGGTATCTTACTGCTCGAGAAGCATTAAGTGATCGTGCCGCGTTTTTTCATAATCATGTTATTCAGCGTATTCAGTCAACCTCTCTAGCAGCTCAATTTACTGAGAGTGGAAACCCGACGGCCGCTACTTTTGTAACTACCGACGGCATTGATTCGTATGCATATGTTCCGTATAATTACTGGTTAAATGGCGTAGGTGGAACCATTGAAGGAAATACGTATAGTAACCAAGATGTGGATACCACCGCTTTTCGATTATTTGGTATCGCTGGTTTGGCGTATGCCTATAAATATACTGGCAATACAGATTATTTAACAGACGCAACCGATTTATATGTAACCACAGCACAATATCCATTTACCTTTGATTGGGATACGCGCACCTATTCGCAAATAAAAGAGGCGGGAAAATGGGCAGAGTACGGCAGATACTATCTTGGTATTTTAATGGAGTCGCAAGCTGTAAACAATTCCGATCCATCTCCAGGACCTGATACGAATACGAATATGAGTACGAATACGAATTCAAGCACGAATACTTCCATGAATACCAATACTATTACGCATTCAAATGTAAATACCAATACTACGACGGATACAAATAGAACAGTAATTTATCCGGCTATTCATGAATTAACAGCGCAATTAAATAAAAAACATAATCGTGTTAGTGTGTATCGCAGCAGCACGTATTTGTTAGCTCGCAAAACAATTAGAAAAAATGTGGTGCAGCGCGGCAAAGTGCGATTAACTGATTTTCATAACGACGGTGTTATTGAAGTGGTGTATTTAGGTCAATATCGTGGTAAGGTTATTATCGCAGTGTATCAGCTTACATCAGAGCTAACACTAAAAAGTATATTACGTAAAAAAGAAGTATTTTCTACCCCGGTAAAATTGCGTTTAAATTCTGGTAAAATTATGTTGCGTAGTCATGGTAAAGTGGTAATACGATACCGCATACCGAAGGTATAATTTCTGATTTAAAATTACATTATCAGTTGCGCACCTGTAATTCAATCACTTGGCTGGAGCGGGTGAAACAGGAACGGTAGTATCGGTTACTATTCCTGTATCAGGATTTTCCGGTTGTTTCCAATCGGTTTGATCAATTTGATAACGCGCTCCGTTTACCAAGTAAATATTGTTATCATTGGGTTTTTGGACATAAAATGTTTGTGGAACAGCGCCAGTTTTTCCCACATAGATCTTAGCAATTTCTTGATCGCTGGCTTTTAATATTACTTCTAAGCGTTGCTCCGCATCTAAACTAAATTTAGCGGCGTCAGCATCGCCATGTTGTGATGCGATGGCCTGTACGGTTAAATGGTTTAGAGTAGCGAACAATTCTGTAATAGCCGTACTGTCCCCAGCAGTGTTGTGATCTGAAGTAATTATCCAAGCATCATTTTGTTTAGCGAGCTCAACCGCGCTATCTTTTTTTATTAGAGTGATAGCAGTGACAGTATCTGTAGGAATAGCAGAGATAAATTCCCGAGCGCTAGCTTGAGTTTTAGCAGCCTGTTGTTTCTGGTAATAGTTATAGCCTACTACGCTACCTAAGAGTACTACTACACTAATTAAAATATAGGTAAGACTATGTTTAGACATAAAATTGCTGAGCTTTAAAGTCGCGACGACGACGTAGAACATAAGCTAATCCGGCCAAGATCACTACAATGCCAATGCCAGAGAAAATATTGCCGTATTTAATAGTTGTTTTTTGAGTGTCTGTTAAATTAGGGTTAAGTGGGCGATTTAAAGCTGAGCGTGAACGAATAAAAATTAAAGAAGTATCCTGGGTAAGGGCATCAATTGTGTTGGATAGGATGATTGCATTATCTGAACCATTGCCGAGCATTTGATCGGAGATAAATTGAGCGCTACCAAATACCGCTACTTTACCAGTATCGGTATTGCTAATAAAATCACTAGCGGAAACATCGGTAGGTAGTTTATCAATTGTGAACGCGCTTGTTATTTTTCCAGTGAATAAAGCGGCTACAGTATATTGCTGTAAAGCAGATTCATCAGGTAAACTAATATCCTCGGGGCTTATATTTACAGTATCATTATAAGCATAAGCCTTATTAGTAGTGCGTACCAGCTCAGTTATTTTGGTATCGGTTGGAGCAGTAATAGTAAGAGAACTTGGCCAAGGCAAAGTTAATGCTTGTAATTTAGCGGTAATGGGATGATCAGGATTAAATCCAGCCGGTACAATGCGTGGCCAAAATGGATACGGTCGAACTACCTGTAAACCCGCTTGTGTACCAAATGTTAAATTTTCTGGCGAGCCAAAATCAGCAATAATATTATGATTTACTCCTATACCATAAGCTCTAAGCATATCATCTAAACCAGTCTCTGTAGCTGTGGCCGACAAGGTTTGTTGGTTCACTGCCATACCGTCTAATAAGAAAATTACGCTACCACCATGCATAATGAATTGATCAATAGTATAGCGTTCTGTTTCAGTAAAAACTGCTTTAGGCCCAGCAATCACTAGTGTTTTTACAGATGAATCAATGCTATCTAAAGTGGTAGGCAAGATGCTATATTGTTTTGCCAAGGCTTGTTGTAACTGTTGTCCAGCCTCAGTTTCATGATCGCTTAACCATCCTAGGGTTAGTGGTTCAGGGCGAGCCATTTTTTGAATGGCAG
>CAZZNZ010000018.1:0-9066 GCA_964655875.1 uncultured Gammaproteobacteria bacterium
TGTTGACCATTTTTATAAGCTACGCTATATTAAGGGTCGTTCGTAGTGTTTGCTATGCAATCGTACGGGCAGATCTGTGCTAGTGAGTGATGTGCATTACGCAGATAGTCTGGGCAGGTGGCGGAGTGGTCAATCGCACTTGGCTGTAAACCAAGCCGCCTCTGGCGTTCGGGGGTTCGAATCCCTCCCTGCCCACATGGATAGGAGGTAACTATTGATTCAAGTTGGATGTTAATACAATTCGATCTTTTGGTATTACTAACCATGGCTCATAGTAGGCGTAGGCTTCATCTAATGTTGTAAAACCCTCTGCCATTAATTTTCCAGGAAAAGTTTGGTTACGAAAATAATAACGCGCAATAATAAACTGGCTGGGATCGGTGTAAATTATTTGATGAGGATCAAGCTGCGCTGTAACATAATGATGAATACGAAATGTAGTTGTAAATACAATTGTAACTGCAGTACTATAACCTAATAGCAATATGATGCGAGCTATTTGTGGAAGGCGGCTTAATAGGATGGAAATATGCATCATTAAAAAGACGCTGCTGAGAATAAAAAACCGTTCTACATAAATAGAACGCCCAGTATAATTAGCGCTAATTGCCGCTAACAAAGGTAATAGCCAGGCGAATGTGATTAGTGCATCATAACGTGTTTTTTGTGATTTCCAGAATAGTAAACCCACGAAGCTGATTAGTATGATTAAGCCAATAGTTGAAGGAGATAGCCACATGGTAAACAGTCGTTCTAATGGTACGCCATGCATTTGGCGGTAAACTCCAAAACAGTAACGATAAACAGAGAGGGGTAGTATCGTGATATCCACTGCGGGTATCCAGAAGCCACCTTTACCGGCTTTGCGATAAAATAATATGATTGGTAACCAACTCATTATTCCTAACAGTAATGGTACACTGCTCATCGCTAACACAGCCAGTGTGTGTTTAATAGTCTGCCGGTAAAACCATAGTGCAAATAGTAACAAGGTGATGCTAAAAAAAACAGTAAATAAATGTGTTAAAAAATTAAGTGCGATGCAAATACTAAAACCACACCAATATCGATTATAATGCAACGGTTGTTGTAGTGCCCGCACTAAAAACCAAACACTAGCTAAACCGAGCATGCACACTAAAGCATAGGATCTAGCTTCAACAGCATAATCTACTAAAAAGGGATTTATAGCCACTAATCCCATTGTCAGCAGTGCCAGCCGTTGGTTATTAAAACAGCGCTTCATTACTGCGTAGGTTAGCGGTAGTATCGCCATGCCAAATAATAGAGAAAAAAAACGAAGAGCATACAAATTACTACCAAACAGATAAGCCCACAATTTTAGGAGTACGAAATATAAGAAGGGATGCACGTCTTGTGACACTAAATGAAACAATTCTGTCCAGGATTGGCTAACAAATATACCGCTAAATGCTTCATCCAACCAGGCATCTGTAGCTGTAAGAGTATAGAGGCGCAGGCCAAAACCTAGTAAGATAATTATGATAAATGCTAATTTAAATTTCATAGAGTGATTATAGAGACTTGTTGGATTTTGCGCCACGCTATATACTAACAGTAGTTCTAATCTAATCATATTTTTCACTATGTCTAAAACTATTGTTACAATAATTTTGGCAGTTTTCATTGTAGCTGGAGTTAGTTACGGTTTTTATGTATATACACGTCCGGTAGTAGCTCCTACTGCAAATACGAATACTGTAGTCACAAACTCTTCAAAAACTAATAGTAGTAACACGAACAGTACTGCAACAGAGATGACCAAAATCTACTTAGTAGCTTTAGAAGATAACGGTAAATCAGGTGAAAAAATTGGTTGTGGAGATAGCTTAGTGGCGGTAGATGTTCCAGATACAAACTCTTTCGACTCAACATCACTGAACAAAGTTAAAGCCGCAGTAACAGCATTGTTAGCAATCAAAGAACAATATTACGGTGAATCTGGTTTGTATAGTGCTTTATATCAATCTAATTTAACCGTGAATGATGTAACAATGAGCGGCGGTGATAATGTCGAGGTTAGTATTGATTTAACGGGTACTATCACATCTGGTGGTGCTTGTGATGGTCCACGAATTACGGAGCAATTAGTAGAAACAGTGCGAGCACAAGCTAGTAATATTACTACAGTCAATGTTAGCGTTGATGGGGTAGATCTAGCTATGGTGTTGTCTGGAGCCGGTCAATAATTATGGTGCGGCGAGATCTAATTGAACAACAACTTAGCCATTGTTTAACCGAAACAAATTTTCTTGAACTTGGTAAAAAATATACCGGAAAAGTGCGTGATACTTATGTGAATGATCAGCGGATTGTATTAATTACCACCGATAGGCAATCAGCGTTTGATCGGATTCTAGCTAGCGTTCCGTTTAAGGGCCAAGTACTAAATCAAGTATCTCAGTGGTGGTTTGACCAGACCAAAGATATTGTACCGAATGCGGTGTTAAGCATGCCGGATCCCAATGTAACTGTAGCAAAACCCGGACAAGTGTTTCCCATTGAATTTGTGGTGCGCGGTTATCTTACCGGTGTAACGGGTACAGCGGTGTGGACGGCTTATGCTAAAGGAGAGCGTGAATTTTGCGGTAATCACTTACCCGATGGCATGAAAAAAAACCAGTCATTTGTACAGCCTATGATTACTCCAACCACAAAGAGCGAGATGCACGATGAAAAAATTTCGGCAGCTGAAATTGTGCAACGTGGTTTAATGACGCAAGCCGATTGGGATTATTGTGCTAATGCCACTATGCAGTTATTTTTGCGTGGCCAGGAGTTAGCCAAGCAACACGGTTTAATTTTAGTGGATACCAAATATGAATTTGCCAAAGATATTGATGATAATATTATGTTGGTGGATGAAGTCCATACGCCAGATTCATCACGGTATTGGCTAGCTAATAGTTACGAAGCTCGCTTAGTGGCTGGCCAGGAACCCGAAAATATTGATAAAGAGTTTTTACGGCTGTGGTTTAAAGATCACTGTGATCCGTACAACGACAAAGTGTTGCCTGAAGCACCAAAAGAACTAGTTATTGAGTTAGCTGTGCGATATATCCAACTGTATGAAATGATTACGGGCCAGGAGTTTCAGTACCCTGATTTAACACAACCGGTGATTGAACGAATGAAACAACATTTGTTATAATAACTTATCATAACAACTATGAAATCCACTAAAAAACCACTGGTCAGCATCATCATGGGTAGCACATCCGATTGGTCTACCATGGAAGCGTCCGCTCAGACCCTAGATCGACTAAATGTACCGTATGAAAAAAGAGTGGTGTCTGCTCATCGTACACCTGAGTTAATGTATAAACATGTGCAAGGAGCAGCTAAACGTGGTATTGAAGTGATTATTGCTGGTGCTGGTGGAGCAGCACATTTGCCCGGTATGAGTGCTGCGTTAACTCATTTACCGGTAATTGGTGTTCCGGTGGAAACTAAAACCTTAAAAGGCATAGATTCATTATTGTCGATTGTGCAAATGCCTAAAGGTGTACCAGTGGCTACGGTAGCCATTGGTAACGCTACTAATGCAGCTTTGTTAGCAGCGCGTATTTTGGGGGTAAAATATCCCGCAGTTGCTAAAAAAGTGAAACAATTGATGGCTCAAGCTAATACAACGGTTAAGCAAGCTAAACTTTAGCATGGTTAAAGCAAAACAATTATTACCAGGCGCCACCATTGGTATGCTTGGCGGCGGCCAACTTGGTCGAATGTTTGGTTTAGTAGCTAAGCGGTTGGGCTATAAAGTGATCACTTTGGATCCGAGTGTAAATAGTCCAATGGGGCAGGTGGTAGATGAACATATTATGGCGGCATATGACAATTTAGCGGCAGCCAAAAAATTAGCCAAGCAGAGTGACGTGGTGAGTTATGAGTTTGAAAATGTTGATCCTAAAATAGTAGAGGTAATTACTAAAACCACACTGGTTTATCCAGGAGAATCTGTGCTAGTAATTAGTCAACATCGCTGGTTAGAAAAAGAACTATTTCAAAAATTACGCATCCCAGTAACCCAATTTTATAAAGTAGTTAAGCTTAGTGATATTCATGTTGCTGAAAAAACTGTTGGCTATCCAGCTGTCTTAAAAACTTGTCGGTTTGGGTATGATGGTAAAGGGCAGAAAGTGATTCGTAACAGCAAAGAAGCACATTCAGCGTTTGTGGAAATGCAAGGGCAAGAATTAATTTGGGAAAAACTGGTTCAGTTCACCAAAGAGATCAGTGTAATTTGTACTCGTAATCAGACTGGAGATATAGTAACGTATCCGGTAGCCGAGAACATGCATAAAAATAATGTGTTAGACATCACGATTGCTCCGGCGCGAATTCAATCATCTACTACTAAGCAAGCACATAACATTGCTGCCACTATTGCTGAAGCGCTAGATGTAGTTGGTACATTTTGCGTGGAACTGTTTGTGTTACCTAATGGCAAAGTGATGGCTAACGAAATTGCTCCACGGCCACATAACTCTGGTCATTATACCATTGAAGCTTGTTATACGTCGCAATTTGAAAACCAACTACGTGCTATTTGCGGGTTGCCACTTGGTTCCACTGCTATGCGCTGTAAAGCCGCAGTAATGTTGAACTTACTGGGAGATGGTAAGGGTAATACGTTAACTGGTGTTGATAAAATTATGCAGCAGCCAAATGTTTATCTGCAATTATATGGCAAAAGCGAAGCTAGAGCTGGACGTAAAATGGGACACGTTACTATTGTAGGTGATCATATTGAACGATTACTCAAACAAGCTAAAACGATTAAACGCACATTACGATGGGAGTAACTAAATCATTGTTCATTTCTGGTTCCTTAGCCTACGATCGCATCATGGATTTTCCAGGAAAGTTTTCAGATCATATTCTGCCGCATAAAATTCATAACATTAATGTCAGTTTTGGTTTGAACACTCTGAAAGTGCAGTTTGGATGAACGGCCGGAAAAATTTCTTATAATTTAGCGTTGTTAGAACAGCATCCATATGTGATTTCACAAGCGGGGAATGATTTTCAGAAATACCAACGTTGGTTAAAACAACATCACGTTCAGCTCGATTTTGTTCGCGTTGTACAATCCGATCAAACAGCTACGGCGCATATCATGACCGATAGCAATGATAATCAGATTACCGGTTTTTATTTTGGTGCCATGCAAGTTTCAGTTGTGCCAGTAATGCAACACAAGATTCAGACACATCTTAAGGCTCACGACTTGGCAATCCTAGCAGCGGGTAATTTGAACGACATGTTAGCGTTGGTAAAAGTATATCAACAAAAACAGGTACAATATATTTTTGATCCCGGCCAACAACTTACTTGGTTAACAGCCAGCCAAATTAAAACGGTACTAAAGGGAGCTACAGTGTTAATTGTAAATGATTATGAGCTCGCGTTAATTGAAAAAAAATTAAATATCACTTTAAAAAAATTAACACAGCAGTTACCCTATGTGATTGTTACATTAGGAAGTAAAGGAGCAGATTGGTATATACAGCAAAAACGGTATCATTTTCCGATAGTTAAACCAAAACGAGCGATAGATCCTACCGGTGCTGGTGATGCTTATCGAGCTGGTGTATTATGTGGATTAGCGGCTGGGTGGAATGTCGCAGTTATTGGCCGCGTAGCTGCCCTATGTGCTACATATTGTGTTGAACACTACGGAACGCAAACGCATCATTACAGCTTGGTGCAATTTAAAAAACGTTATCAGCAAACTTTTAAACAGTCTTTAACTATTTAACGCTATGAATGGAGAGTTACATCTGTTGCAAGCTATTTCACCAATTGATGGTCGTTATCGCAAAGACACCGCTGCCTTAGCGAGTTATTTTTCAGAGCAAGCGCTAATGCAGTATCGTTTAAAAGTAGAAGTGCTCTATTTTATTGCGTTATCCAAAGAAGCTAAAATTGCCGGGCTAGGCAAGTTGTCGGCTGGTTCCGAAAAAAAATTACATGCGGTGTATCAGCAGTTTTCGTTAGACGATGCTAAACGTGTAAAAGACATTGAAGGTACTACTAAGCATGATGTGAAAGCGATTGAATATTTTTTGAAAGAGAAACTAAAAACAACAAGTTTAAAAAATAAACTAGAATTTATTCACTTTGCATTAACTAGTGAAGACGTCAATAATTTGTCTTACAGTTTAATGTTGCAAGATAGTATCCAGCAAGTTTATTTGCCGGTCTTGAAAACTTTAATTACTTGGTTGCAGCAACAAGCTAAGCAGTATAAAAACTTAGCGTTATTGAGCCTGACCCACGGCCAACCAGCCACGCCTACTACACTAGGCAAAGAATATATGGTGTATGCGCAGCGGTTAAGTCGTCAATTCCAGCAACTTCAGCACATCGAACTGTTAGGTAAATTTGGTGGCGCTACAGGTACTTGGGCGGCACATCAAGCGGCGTATCCAAGTATTGATTGGTTGAAGTTTGCTCAGAAATTTATCAAATCACTTGGTTTAACTCCTAATTTGGCCACTACTCAAATTGAAGCGCACGATACTGTAGTAGATGTGTTCCAACGCGTGGCACACATATGCAGTATCTTGAAAGATCTCGATCAAGATATGTGGCTGTATATTTCTCGAAAAATCTTTATTCAAAAAAACGTGGCTGGCGAACTCGGGTCTTCGGCCATGCCCCATAACATCAACCCGATTTTCTTTGAAAATAGTGAGGGGAATTGTGGCGTTGCCATTGCGCTCTGTAACCATTTTGCGAGCACTTTGCCTATTTCTAGGATGCAACGAGATTTAACGGATAGTACATTATTGCGTAATCAAGGTGTTGCCATTGGCCATGCGTATTTAGCAATCACTAATACTATGAAGGCCTTTCAACGACTTCAACCAGATACTGTTCATATAGCTGATGAATTAAACCAACATTGGGAAGTGGTGGCCGAACCCATTCAAACTGTGCTGCGATCACTTGGTAAAGCAACTCCCTACGAACAATTAAAACAGCTTACTCGTGGTCATGCAGTGACGAAGCAAGATTTACATCGGTTCATTGATAGCTTAAATTTATCTAGTATTGTTACACAGCAATTAAAGAAACTAACCCCAGCAAATTATATTGGATTGGCGCCAAGAGTAGCCGGTTTAAGCTTAAAATAAGTCCTTGCCACATCTTTAAAAAACGTTATACTGTAGGCATGAATACCACTTACGCCGCAGCTGGAGTAAACGTTGAACTGGGCGACGATGTATCTAAAATTTTGTACAATGCGGCAAAAGCCACCTGGCAGAACCGCATCGGAAAACTAGGAGAAGTTATCGTGCCCAATGATGACTTTTCAGGTGTACGGGCCATTAATGTAGGTAATTTACCAGCTGGTACGTTAATGAATATTGGGTTTGATGGTGTGGGCACAAAAGCAGAAATTGCTGAGCGTGTAGGTGATCACAGTACCATGGCATTCGATTTATTAGCCATGGTGTGTGATGATGCTGTTGTACGTGGTGCTGAACCGGTGTTAGTAGGTTCCATTTTAGATGTGAACAAGCTATCGTTAGCTGTTGTGCAACAGTTGGCCGATGGATATGTAAAAGCAGCCAAACAAGCTAATGTGGCAATTGTGAATGGCGAAGTGGCGGAATTAGGCGATAGAATTCATGGCCATGGTCAGTTTAATTATAATTGGGGCGCAGCAGTGGTGTGGTTCGTTCAGCAAGATCAATTATTAACGGGTAAAGAAATTCAAGTGAATGATAGTATCGTTGCCTTGCAAGAATCTGGTTTTCGTTCTAATGGGTTGTCATTAGCGCGAAAAATATTATGTGATACGTATGGTGAAGATTGGCATACTGTGCAATACAACGATAGTACACTTGGTAAATTGGCTTTAACGCCATCGCGTATTTATTCGAGTGCTGTGGTAGAAATGTTGCAACGAAATATCGTGCATGGCGTAGTGCATGTTACCGGCGGGGGTATTCCTGGAAAACTCGGGCGCGTGCTAAAGCCATCGGGTTTTGGTGCTAAGTTAGACAACGTATTTACGCCTGGTAGCATAATGCAACATTGCATTGATCAAGGCCAAGTTGAATTAGTCGAAGCCTACAAAACCTGGAATATGGGTAATGGGATGTTAGTGATTACACCAAAACCCGATGAAGTAATAGCTTTGGCTAAGCAACATGGTATGAATGCTCAAGTAGCTGGAACTGTAGTGGCAGATAAAACCATTACGATTAAAGATTTAACTTTTTAACGTTATATCAGCATGGCGCATCGCATCGAAGTCACCTTCAAACGTCCTGAGCATGATACCAGAGCTAAAATCAAAACTAATCAACTCACTAGTTTAGGTTACCAAGTTGCAGACACTAAATTAGTGGATGTGTATACGATTGATGTGGATTTAAGCGCTGAGCAGTTAGATCAAGTCGCCAAAATGTTATCGAATAGTGTAGTGCATAGCTATACCATTGATGCTTCAGTTGTAACGAGTAGCTTTGATTGGGCCATTGAAACAGGGTTTTTGCCTGGGGTAACCGATAACGTGGCTACTACTACGAAAGAAGCCATTAGTGATTTATTAAAAATCGACATGCCAGCTGGTGCGGCCGGGGTACATTCTTCACAGTTATTATGTATTACGGGCCAGTTAACGGCTGAACAAGTAAAAATGGTTGGTGAAACTCTTGCCAACCCATTAATTCAACGCATTCATAGCAAAGCGTTTGCACAGTACCAGCAAGATAAAGGAATGGATGTAGTAGTGCCGAAAGTAAAATTGGCGGCCAACCCTAAAGTGGATGTAGTAGAAATTTTACACATGAGTGATGATGATTTAGTGGCTATCGGTAAGCAGGGGATTCTCGATGCAGACGGTACACGTCGTGGTCCACTGGCCTTGGATATCACCTACATGAAAACGATTCGGGATTATTTCCAGAAACTCGGTCGTAACCCTAACGATATTGAATTAGAAGCGATCGCTCAAACCTGGAGCGAACATTGTAAACACACTATTTTTGCGGATCCCATTGATGACATTCAAGACGGACTTTACAA
>CAZZNZ010000019.1:0-8903 GCA_964655875.1 uncultured Gammaproteobacteria bacterium
TGTAAAATAATTTTGATTTCATAATGTATTAATTTGATTTTAAGTTGATTATAATCATTAATAATAATATATAAATCTTATTATGTCAATGAAATTGTCTTTTTAGTATCTATATTTAATTCATAAACTCCAGATTTAAGATTGTCGTCCTGAATTTGAAAATATACCCGAGGATCGTTTAAAATATCCGGAAAATTCGTATCACCAACTTTCAGATCACTAAGATACAGAATAACTTGTGTAACATTATCATGATATTCATTCTCCAAAGAGATACCTGGAAAAACTTGATAAAAATATGGTAACACACCTTGTGAAAAAGCCACCACTGGCCGCTGCATCGGCTGAGCGGTTTGCCAAGAAATAGATAAATCGCCGATATCTGTTTGAACTGTTTTGGCCTCTACATTTGTAACCACTAAATCAAATTGATTCCTCAATAACTGTAGGCTACTGTCATCTAAAATTGCAAGCGTAGAACAATGTGGTCCTGCGATATTACCCTCAATATTACTATAGCCACAACTCTGTTTTTCTGCAGCCAACATCACGCTGTAGATAAAACCAGTCTTTGTGCCTGCTGTATATATCTGATCAAACCGAATGCTTTGGTCATTCGTTCAAATGGCCATTGTATTGGTAAGTGGAGAGTCTGTTCCTTGTAGTCTTTCAAATCTAATTTTTTGGTAACGAAATTGTGTATCATTACTAAAATCAAATGTATTATCTATAGCTTGTGCCAACGCTGCTTTCGGATCTACCAATTCGTGTTTCACGTTGTTTAAAGCGGTTTGCACGGGTTGTAACGATTGCCGTGAGAAATAGACGCCCAGCACAACAATGGCTAGAGCGCCTGTGCTCACCAACAATGTTGGTAAAGAAAATATTGTTTCCCACTTACTCTTAGATACAGTTGCGCCATTACCAAAAAGTTTGGTTGAAATTTTTTGCTGAGCTAACTCTGGAACCATTTGTGTGGCATATTCTTGTTGATAAAATTGTGCAAAACTTTTTTTCATAAATAATAGATTATAGTTCTCCTAAAAATTCTTCACTAAATTGTTCGCGTAACTTTTTATGCGTATCGGAAAATAGTTTCCGAATGGTAGTGGCTTTTTATTCACAATTTGGCGATATCTTCGTAGGTTAAATCATCAATGTAGCGCAGCGTAAATAACATACGTAATTCATTTGATAGCTGTTGCATAATTTTTTGAAACAATAGTTTTTCATCTAGTATTTTTTCACTATTGTGTTTTAAGTCAATTTCATCAATCACTGTTTCAGCATCATCGAGCGGCAGCACAATTTTTTTCTGGCGCCAATAATCAATTACCTTAAAACGCACGATACCTGTTAACCATTGCTGTAACGAACCTTTGGTTTCATCATATTTATTCAGTTGCGTATAAGCTTCGGTACAAGCCAGCGCCGCCACGTCTTCTATTTCTGGTGCATTAAAAATACGCAACGCCACATAACGATACACATAAGCATATAACGCCCGAAACTGCTGTTGAAATAATTGCTGTTTTTCGTAAATATTCATGAATATATCGTTCTATCATCTACTTCGGAAATGAGCAAAAAAATGTGGGGGTGAATATATTACGATTCTAATCTCAAACCAGTAGTATCAAATAATTGTAAGTTGTCTGCAGTTGGCTCTAGATACTCCTCTTCCAAGTATTCCATAACACTCATGGCTTCCCCTTGTAATCCAGAAATTTCTTTTTTAAGCTGTAGTGTTTGCACATCAAAATAATATTCAGTAATAAATAGCGCGGCGCGTGATGTGTTACAATCTACCGGCACTTCAATCGGCTCTTGAATGCGTAAACCACGTTTACCATTATTTTCCCCAAGATCTTCCACTGCAGTAGCTTGCACTAGTTTGTTTAAAATATCTTGTTTTACCATTGTTAATGTTTCTGTTTTTATCCCCTCAATCATTGAATGAATCTGCAGATATGGATCATTGTTTTCTTTGGCACAATATTCAATATCTTCACTAACTTTCATTTCTCCCGTTGCTGACTCACTGTTAGAATATACCGTTATGGTATTAGTGGTCGTATCCGTAACAGACACTGTTTTATGCACTAAAGCATTGCTTGTATCTATAACATTAGAGACTTGTTTAATGAATGCTCCTTGCTGTATTTCCCAATTATCTACAACCGAATTGTTACTTGGATTTGATTCAAGATACGCTTTATACTTTTGATAATGAATTTTTCCAGAATTTTCTTCGGCTAAATCTTGTGCGTAGGCGGTTTGTACTAGCTGTAAAAAACTAATATTCGTTGCTACTTGTTTGGTAGGGCGCAGATTATACGAATATATTCCTAGCACTAGTACGGCCACAGCAGCCGGTGCTACTAACACCCAGCGCCCAATTGTGAACCAGCTATTATGAACTGGCCTGATAGGTTTTGCTTGGTTAAATATTTTTTGCTGTAACGCATTTTCCAATTTAAAATTAATCTCTTTTTGCTGAATCGTTTTATGGTAGTGTTTTAAAAAGTGGGTTTTCATAAAGTGAGTTGTAAATTTTTTATAATAGGTTGTAATTTTTTATGAGTGAGCGAAAATATTTTTCGAATATTGGCTGGCTGTTGCCCAACCGCTGCGGCAATTTCTTCATAGGTCAAATTATCTACATAACGCAGAGCGAATAATGCTTGTACTTTGGGTGATAACTGTGCCATCACTGCATCGAATATTATTTCCTCGTCAATCGCTTGCTCTAGCGCGGATTGTGGTAAATGCAGTAATTGATATTCAACCTCTTCCAATGCCACCATAATTTTATTACGCTGCCAAAAATTGATTATTTTATAGCGCGCTATGCCCGTTAACCACTGCACTAATTCACCCTTGGTTGCATTGAACTGCTCAATCTGCTCGTATGCATCTACGAGTGTTTGCGAAACTATATCTTCAGCATCGGTAATATTATCTACCCGATACGTTACATAGGTATAGAGATAACGAAATAATTCACGATACTGTTGGTGAAATAACTGTTGTTTAGGTGATAACGTCATACCTTCTATAGAGTAGTTAACATAAATATAGAAAAGTGTGAAATGCATATAACTTGTCAACTTAACAAGTTCAACCGTGCTTGATACTATTACTTCATGAAAACATTAACCGTTGGAAATTTAAAAACTACTTTCTCTGAGGTATTAACTCGGGTACGCCAAGGTAAAGATTATGGCATTGCTTTTGGTAAAAAAAGGAGCCTGTAGCAGTAATTATTCCAATTGAACACTACGTGCCTAAACGAGAGAAAAAATTAGGTATTTTGGAAGGTAAATGTAAAATTATTCTTTCGCCAGATTTTAAAATTACTGACGAGGAATTTTTGCGCTCATGAATATTCTAATCGATACTCATGTTGTGTTGTGGGCTTTAACAAATCCTAAAAAACTTACTGCTTTTGAACACGAAATATTACTAGCGCCAACTAACACTGTTTATGTTAGTGCTATTAGTATTTGGGAAATTTCCTTAAAGCATAGTATAGGCAAGCTACGTATTCAACCATTTGATATTACAACTTTGATCACAGGTATTCACGACAGTAATTTTTATATTATTCCATTAACTGGGCTAGAGGCTAGCGGTTTTGACCAACAACCACACACTATCAATACCGATCCATTTGATCGTATGTTGTGTTGGCAAGCTATTAGTAACAATTACTATTTTATGAGTCGAGATAAAAAAATACCGGCGTATCAAAAACTTGGTTTAAAACTAGTTACAGAAAAAACTAAGTTTGTTTAATGATACATGCATTCATCAAGGCAATCATGCACATCAAGGTCAATCAAGGTTCAGGCGTTCTCATTAACTTCCCGCTCCCAACCTTTACATAAAAGATTGGCACTGGGAATTGCCTGATTCATAGCCACACGCAGATAATTGAAATTAATTATCGGTGGGTTAAATCAGGCGAGATTATCGAATGGGGAAAAAGTCTACTGGCAAAAGCCCGGCTGATTTAGATTGCGATACGTATTCACCGCAACCATTTGGATCCATCTCTTTTGATTCAATTAAAACAAAATCAGCAAAATCCAACACTTCAAATGGCCTAACCGTTATCAGGCTAAACCACGTTTCTATATAGTTATCACCATTTAAAAAAACTACCCCCAACAAAACTTCATTTTTCTCGTCTGGCCCATGGATTAAGTGGGAATAATTCTCTACCCCCTCAAAAGCCGTTTTATAGACGTATGAGTCATACTCGTACTCAAAACCAAGCACCTCTTTGGTCGTACCAACCCAGATCACTTTATCCCTTTCATCGGGACAACTCCAATCTGGTTGACAATCCGACTGACAGATACGGACATCAAACGATTCTATGTCCGTTAAATCAACTGGGGCTCCCACAGTACCCGGCGATGCGCCGCCGGGACACTCTACTCCCGTTTCATCAACCAAAAAATCCCCTTTGCAAGGGGGTGTTTCATTAAGATACATGCCGGAACACCCACCAAAAACCGCCGCCACAAAACACGCCAAACCAATCAGCACCTGAGAAAGCTTCATAGCCCTCTCCTTTCCTACAATGCCCTACACACCGGGCCGATGACTAGATATCCCTCTTACCTCCTTTGATAAAAGCGATGCCTAGTTGTGTGAGGAAAAAATAGATATTTTTCAGCACAAAGCTAGGCACCTGCTTTTGATGTTAAAGAACAGGTACATAGGCTATCACAATATATATATATATATATATACAAACTTTTATGCCCGTAGAGACGTTGCGCATAACGTCTCTACGGTATGACTATTTTTGTTATAACTGTACTTTGTGTGACGCAATGAATTTTACTACTTGAATAAACAGATCCGCTGTTAGCAACGGATCTGTTTAATTATGTTATTACCACTATGCGCCCAGGAAACTATCTTGATTGCATAATAAATTCTCTAGTCTCCGGTTTAACAATTAATGCTTCGCCATCTATCATATTAACGTTACCTAATTGTACTGTGTTGGTATTATCTACAGTAATTGTTTCGCTCGACATGCCATCTTGGCTTACTTGCACATCTTGCACTTTTTCGCCTTTTTCGTTATAGCAACCGGCTGGCTTATTATTTAGAATATCGTTTATTATTTGTTGCTGAGCAGGTGTTGTATCAGTTGGCACTTGCTTTAATTTGCTCGTATCCCAAATTTGTGGATCCACTTGATCTTTGGAAATATATTCATCAACTACATATTCTTCCACGACTGTTTGATTAATGACGTGTTTTTTTAGCTTAAAACTACTGCTATCAAAATAAAATTCTTCAATGTAAGATTCTTCATTGATTTTGAAACCATGCCGACCATCTTTCTCGCCCAAATCTTCTACCTGCTGCTTATTGATTAATTCCTGAATTTTGTTACCCCGTTCTGCTTCCGGCAAACTACTAATATCATTCATTGCTAAACCAGCAGACATTACCTTATTAGCATCTTGCGGACCAGTAGTACAAACGGTAATAAATTTTTCACAATCGCTACAATTTGATTCACTAACAACCGTTGGAACGTTGTCTGGTAAATCATAGGTAGCTATGGGCATATTATCGGATGGTGCTAATGATGTATTTTTGACTGGATCAAATACCGTTACTAAATGACTCGTTTCTGTGTTGGTGTTGTTATCAGTTGTTAATAAAGTTGATTTATCTTTACTATCCCACTTTTCCATAGTTACGTCTGTTACCGTCTCGCGATCTTCACCGTCGGCCCCCCCACCAGAAATTTGTTTGGTAAGAACCTTGGTATGATGCACTAAATCGGAATTATTCATCTGTTCGGCTTCTTTCGCATAAGCGGCTTGCACGGATTGTAAAAAACTAACTTGCTGTTGTTGTGAATGCGGATAATACAAGGTAAATACCGTGACTGCTACAAGACCGGTAGAAATAATGGGTATGGATAATTTCCAATGTAGTTTTTGAACCATAATCTTAAGAATGTTAGATTTGTTGGGGTTGTTCGATCGCTGCGCTTGCTCGACGTGTACTGCAGCGTACTCCATAAGCAACTTCTGTTTAAGCGCTTGTTTGTGCGTTTGGTTAATTAAGTTGTGTGCATTATCTAATTTCATAGTTGTATCTAGATACACTTATATAATGTTAGTTTGGCCTTGTTGTTGCAAAATTGTCCGAAGTTTTTTAAGCGCACGACACAACCGCGAACGTACGGCTAGTTCTGTGTCCTCTACAATTTCAGAAATTTCCGGAATAGTTTTTTCTTCAAAATATCGTAAGCTCACAATGGTTTGATCTACGGGCTTAAGTTGAGTTAAAGCACGTTGAATTACTTGATAATGCTCGCGTTGTTCGAATTGAATTGTTGGTGATACTGTTCGATGTGTTTGAATTAATTCTGGATGCTCCTTAAGTTCTGCAAACTGATAACGTTTGGCTTTGCGAAAATACATATTTATCTCGTTCGATGCAATGCGATATAGCCACGCTATAAATGGCGTGTTAGTCTGCTTTTGATACTGTGCTAAATTTTTTAGTGCCTTAAAATAGGTTTCACTGGTTAAATCCTGAGCTAAGTCTATTTGGCTACAACGCCTAAGGATATATAAAAAAATCTTATCATAGGTAGCATCATACTGCTCCGCAAAAGTTTGAGCGTTCATACTTAATATATAATGCCGAGGAAATTGTTTTGTTGCAATTAGCTGAATTCAAGGAACTAACGCAAGGATGAGTTAAATAATAGTTCCGAGTATACCTCATTGGGCGTTTTGAAGCCAAGGGTTTTGCGCGGCCGATCATTGAGTTGGTCTTGCACGTGCTGCAGTTGTGCAGGAGTGACGGTACGGAAATCACAACCCTTGGGGAAATACTGGCGTAATAATCCATTGGTATTTTCATTGGTACCCCGTTGCCATGGGCTATGTGGGTCAGCGAAGTAGACCTGAATACGTGTGTCACGCGTAAACAGACGGTGCTGAGCCATTTCGTATCCGCGATCATAGGTTAAACTCCGTTTAAGATGTCGTGGAAGATCCCGCAGTATCTTGGCGAATTGGTTACGTACGGTGTAAGCATCATGCGCAGTGAGTGGAACCAACAATGTCAGTCGCGTAGTGCGTTCCACTAAGGTGCCGATGGCAGTGTTCGAGGCTTTGTTGCCCATCACTAAATCGCCTTCCCAGTGACCGGGGATCATGCGATGCTCCGTTTCGGCTGGTCGTTCATGAATCGAAATCGCATCCTGAATAACGCCACGCCTTGCATGACTGCGATTCCGACTGTTTCGCAAATTTCGTTCTTGGCGTAAACAACGAATCAATTCCTTGCGCAATGATCCACGTGGCAGACAATAAATATAGGTATAGATACTTTCATGGGAAATGCGCATCACCATGCTGTCAGGATACTCAATCCGCAATCGATCTGCAATCTGTTGTGGCGACCAACCCGTGCGTAATCGACTCAGTACATAGGCTTGCAGCAACGGATACCGCTCTAACCGTCTAAACTGTTTCATGTGATGACGGAGGCTCATCGCCTGCCTATGCGACCGTTCCGCACGGTAGCAGCGTTTGTAAGCACACCGTTGCCGCACTTCACGACTGATCGTGCTCACATTGCGCCCTAATCGCTTGGCAATAGTTGTATAACGTTCGCCAGCCCACAGGCCAGCACGGATCTCTTCTCGCTCCGCGAGAGTTAACCGTTGATAGTGTACTGTCTTCATAGGCTCTACGCTAAACCCCTTACGGGGTTTGCGCTAGTCCTTTGATCTCAGGTTATTTTTACTTGATTATTATTCTCATTTCTGCTATAATAACTTCATATTTTTATGTCTGGACACTCTAAATGGGCCACAATTAAACGCGCAAAAGGAGCTGCCGATGCTAAAAAAGGAGCATTATTTACGAAGCTATCCAAAAATATTAGTGTAGCTGCACGTAATGGTAAAGACCCGGAATTTAATTCTAGCTTACGCACAGCTATTGATGCCGCCAAAGCGGTTAGTATGCCGAAAGAAAATATTGAAAAAGCCATATTACGTGGCGCTGGAGAACTGCCAGGCCAACAGATTGAAGAGGTAGTATATGAAGGCTATGGCCCGAATGGCGTAGCCCTAATGATTCGCTGTGCCACGGATAATACCAACCGCACCAGTTCTAATTTACGTGCAACGCTTAGTAAACGAGGGGGCAATCTGGGCGGGCCGGGTTCGGTAAATTTTTTGTTTAAACCAGCTGGTGTGTTACGCATTGATCAGGCAGATGAAGCCACGCAATTGAAAATAATGGACGCAGGAGCTGATGATATTGTAGAAGAGGATAATGGATTAACCGTTTATACCACACCGAATAGCTTCGATGACTTAAAAACAGTATTAGGCGATGCTGTAACGTTTGCAGAACTAACCCATCGTCCACTTACAACCATTGCGTTAAACGATGATGCTCGCGCTACCGTGTTGCAATTATTGGAAGATCTCGATAGCGATGATGACGTGGTAGATGTTCATCACAATGCCCTCCTCTAAACCAATAGTCATTGGGCTAGACCCGGGCACAGCTATTACTGGGTATGGCATCATTCAAGACACGGCCGTGTTAGAATACGGGGTAATACGCACTCCGGCACATCAGCCTTTGCCAGAGCGACTTGCAACTTTATATCAGCAACTGACTGCGCTACTACAACAATATCATCCTATTCAAGCTGGTTGTGAAAAAGTATTCTTTTCAAAAAACGTAAAAACAGCGCTCGATGTTGGACAAGCCCGTGGTGTAATTTTACTAGCCCTTGCGCAACATCATGTAGTCATCGCCGAGCTAACCCCGCCACAAGTTAAACAAAGCATTACTGGCTACGGTGCGGCTACTAAAGTTCAAATT
>CAZZNZ010000020.1:0-8807 GCA_964655875.1 uncultured Gammaproteobacteria bacterium
AATTTTTTGCTAAATCTGGTATAAAAAGAGCATGAAAAAATCTATGTTTGTTTTGGTTGTTGCATTAATCGGACTAACATTAACTGGTGCCAGCTGTGGTAATAGTAGCAAAGTACCGGAATCCCTCGAACTACAATATTGGACAATTGAAACAGAGCAGGCGGATATTGATCCTGTTCTAACTGGTTTTCAAAAAACACATCCTTATGTAGAGATAGAAGTAAGAAAATTTACACTAGAAGAATATGAAAACAAACTCATTGAGGCTTGGTCGCACAATGAGGGTCCAGATTTATTTTCTATTCCAAATCATCATCTAGGTAAATTTAAAACTTATATTAAGCCTTTACCTGCTAATTTAGCCATTACTTCTGTTACACAAAAAGATAGTTTTGCTAAAAAACAAACTATTGTTACTCCAGAAACAATTAAAGGAGTATCGCCACAAAAAATGGCTAGTCTATTCCCTCAAGTAGTTACTCATGATGTGGTGTTGGAAGATCCAAACGATGATAATACAAAAAAAGTCTACGCTATGCCATTGAGTCTGGATACACTGGTATTATATTATAATAAAGACTTACTCAGTCGAACTAGTATTGCCATGCCAGCCAACAATTGGGATGACTTCCATAAACAAGCTGGAGCTCCTAAATTAACGTTGATTGATATTAACAATACTATTGTTCAAGCAGGTGCATCATTAGGCACATGTAATAATATTACCTTGTGCTTTGACATCCTATCATTGTTAATGATGCAAAATGGCGTAACAATGGGTAATGAATCCAATATTGGTTTTGCTGATGCGGATCCGAAAGATAAAAAATCATTCCCTGGTGTACACGCCGTAGAATTTTATACTAGTTTTGCTAACCCTAAAGCCGAGTGGTACAGCTGGAACGCCGATCAACCCGATGCTTTTGAAGCCTTTAGCACAGGTCGAGTTGCTTATTACTTCGGTTATTTTTATCAGCTAGACCAATTACGTAAAAAGGCTCCAAATTTGAATTTTGACATTGCGCCCGTACCACAAATTAATGCTAATAACCCGGTAAATTATGCAAACTACTGGCTAGAAAGCGTATCGAATAATTCAAAACATCCTAACGAAGCTTGGGCATTTTTACAAATGTTGGCTACAGATGAAACTGCCGCTAAAACCTATAACGATGCTGTAAAAAAACCAGCTGCATTAAATAGTTTAATTAAAACTCAACAAGAAGATTTTACCTTAGCTATTTTTGCTAACCAGGTATTAACAGCTAAGAGTTGGTATACTGGTCAAGATCCCAATCAAGCCAAAGTTATTTTTAGTGAAATGATTGATCAAATAAATAAAGGCACGATTGATGCAGAGACCGCTGTAAAAAATGCTGCCACTAAAATTGCTTTAACGTATCAGATCAATGAAGACTAAACACTATCTCAGTAGTATTAGCTTGGGCATAGCTGGGCTCATGTTGCCACGTTTTACTTTGGCACTTTCCATCGTACCAGATAAGTGCATTCAATCTAGCACCGGTTGCGATGCCTGCGATATTATTCTTATTTTCACCAATATTTCAAGTATTATAGCTGGCTTGCTAGGTAGTATTGCTTTATTAATGTTTATTGTGGGCGGATTATTTTGGATTTTATCCAACGGCAATGAACAACACATTGAAACTGGTAAAAAAATCTTGGCTGGCACTATTACTGGTTTAGCTATAGTGATGTTTGCCTGGATTCTCGTAAATTATATTGTGCGCTTAGCTAATCAAGCTAATACTGGAACGCCTTCGGCACAAATTTTTGGCCGTGATTGGTGGGCTCCTAATTGTACTAGTTCTGTTAAAACTTGTATGAATGCTTTTGTGGGTGATGCCTGTGGCCAAGTTGGTGATTGTCAAGCTACAAACAGTGCGTCTTGCAGTTGTTTTCGTAATCAAAAACCAGAAGGTGATTTTAAAAAATGCACTGGCAATGACCTTAATAGCTCTACTGCCGCTGCCAGCAGCTATACTAGCTGTTACTGCGCTAGTCAGTGCGCCCAATTGAATTACCGTGAAGGTTATACCAGTCGCGATTGGAAATGTGTAAAACAAAGCGATGCCGATAAAGATACCACGCTAGACACAAAAACCGCCGCTAATGTACCCTGCCCTATATCGACCGATATCTGCGTGGGTGATAAAAAATAATTTATATCTATGAAAAAAATACTTACAAAAATATTACTGCTCGTTATCTTGAGCAGCAGTCTACTACCAACATCCGTAAATGCTACTCAATGTGCCAGTGATAATGATGATGATAGTGATGGTATTTGTAACAATGCTCCAGATTATTGCTGTAAAACCCCGGCTCCTACTGAATCTTGTGCTAATAACACCACACCACCGACTGGTTGTCCTTGCGGAGCAACTATGAGCATGCTAAACACAACTTGTGCAATCCCTCCCTCCACCACAACAAACACTCCTGTAGTTAATAGCAACTCCACTAACAGCGCAACAAACACTCCTGTAGTTAGTAGTGGTTCCACAACCTTAGAACCACCCTATAGCAGTTATGCTACCGATCCAAAATTAGTCATTGCTTCGATATTACAGGTGTTATTAGGTATTGTTGGTGCCGCCACATTATTAATGTTTATCTGGGGTGGTTTTAAATTAATTTTTTCAGAAGGCAATGAAGACGATATTAAAAAAGGCCGTGATGTTTTAGTCTGGGCCACAATTGGTCTGGCAGTAATCATGGCTAGTTATAGTATTCTAAGCTACACATTCACACTACTGCAAAAAGCTGCTACCGGAGCTTAGGTACAGTTTAATCCGTAGCATTTACTAAATTACGGAAAATAAAATACATAAACGAATACGATGCTAGTACCACTAGCATACCGCCTACTGTGCCGGTAATAATATTTTTTGCTTTAGTCACATCGTCTTCTTTACCATGAGCTGCTAACCAAATATAACCGGCATAAAACATTAACGCTAGGCACAATATCCCTAATAATCCTAATAACAAATTAATCGTTAGCGCGGCCGTATTAATAGCGCCTCCGCCTTCCTCAATATTACCCATTGTGCCTAAACGACTATTATTTGCTAGCTGGTTACCTGGATCTAATTCGATTGGTTTTTTATCATAGGCTAATGTTGGTTGTAACCAAAACAAAGACATTAGCATGATTGCACTTAAAAATAGTCTTGTATAATACTTCATGTTATTTTACGGTAGCGTTCAATAGATTTTCAAAAACGTAATTAGTAACACCGTAAGACGATAAAATAATAGTTAATCCAGCTAAGCCACCTTTCATAATCTCTCGAGCCGTACCCACCTTTTCCTCATTTCCGCCAAACATCATCCATAAATATCCGGCATAAGACATTAACGTAACTGCAATCAGTGCTAACAAACTTAATACCCAGTTAATTATTCTAGATACAATCTCAGTTGGATTGGCGTTGCCTAATAAAGTATTGCGCTCTACATTTCCACCTGGATCAAATACCGGTGGTTGTGGCGTATAGCCCGCAACTACTATTCCTGGTAATACTATAATGCTGCTAAACAGCAAGATTAAAATATATTTACGTAATTGAGTTAACATCATAAAAAATATTAATTACTATATACAATGAATAGTTAGATTTGCTGTTTAGTGGGATCATTACCCGGATTAACTGGCGTACCATCTTCTGAAGGGGTTTTAGTTTCGCCTTGATTTACATCCGCTCCGGTAATATTAGCTACTTGTGTAATCACAAATTGAGTAATACCTAAAGCTGCTAAGATAATAATTAAACCAATCGCCGATCCTTCAATAATATCTTTGGCTTTTTGTACCACTTCAGTATTACCACGTGCCCAAATCCACAAAAATCCTGCATAACATAACAACACTAAGCATAGGCCGCCTAATAAGCTTAACGCCAAATTCATTAAATTTAAAGAAGCAGCTACTGGTGAAGCCGTGCCTAAATCTAATTTAAAGATACTACCAGATGCTTGAACCAGCCCTGGATTATTTTCGTGTGGATCCACACTTAACACCGCTAACACTGGTTGAGTGACACTAACAACCATACATAGTATTATTACTAGCACTACTAAACGAGTCCACTTAATTACCATAAAATTGTTGTTGAATGAGATAAAATATAAACACATTAATCGCACTGGCCATTAATATAATAATTAAGCCTAGTGCGCCACGTCGAATTAAATGTTTGGCTTTTTCAACTTGATCCGCATTACCGCGCGCCGTAGCCCACAACACACCAGCATACACTAACAATACCATACCAGCAAAACCCAAAAAAGTTAAGATTATATTAAGCAATTTAATCGCAATCGTAACGGGATCAGCGTGCTGTAAATCAAGCTCATACATGCTTGTTAATTTTAATCCGCCGCTAGAATCCACTAACTGAGATGCTCCTTGAGATCCAAATGGCAACGTTTGTGATTCATATGTACTAGCTGCCACTACAACACTCAATTGAACAACACCTAGCAAGGTTACGAGAATGATGATAATGGCAGTACGATATCGCATAATATGATAATCACTAATCTTAGTCTGCTAGTTTTTGTTCGGCAACTGTACTTTCTAAAATAACTTTAAATATAAACACGCTTAACGCTAGTGAACCTAGTGCTAACACTAATCCTATTAAAGCCCCTGTAATTAATTGCTTAGCTTTACTAACATGCTCCTCATTATCTCCTGCCTGAAACCATAACACCCCCGCATAAGCAATCATCATCATTGAAGCCACCCCCAAAAACCCTAGCGCCGTATTCATTAAAGAAAACGTCACTGTAGCTGGATCGCGTTCAGCTCCTCCACTTAAAAATGTGAGCGCTCTTGTTGTGGTTAAGCCGGTATTATTTTTAGCGGGATCAAATTCAATAGCCTGAACTAAGCCAGGTATCACCAATAACCCGAACCAAGCTACTAATACTAAACGCTTACATAACCGCATTAGTGATCTTTGTGAAGTAATAAAATATCCACTGTAAGATACCAAATGATGATAGCACTACAAGCATGCCGTAAATAGATCCCTTAATAATTTCTTTGCCTTTGGTAATTTCTTCTTCATTACCTCGTGCCCAAATCCAGATCCAACCACCGTAAATCGTAAGTGTTAAAGTTAAAAAACCTAAGATACTCAAAAACAGATTAATAATTTGGGCAGCAGCTACAACGGGCTCAACGGAACCTAATCCGGTCATACTTAACGACAACGTCGTACTCGATTTTGTTGCTCCAGAGTACACATCTGTTCCACATAGCGGTTGTAAGCATAATTTAGCCTGCACTGATATGGGCATCCACCATGCTACAAAACTTAATAAAATTACGCTTAAGAAACTAACCAGCTGCACATTTCTAGTTATCATAGTTATTTTCATAGTTATGATCCAGTAGTGGCAATCCTGATAGCCGCAAATACAAATTGGGCTAAACCGTATGCTCCTAATACAATCACTAATCCAAACACTGCCCCTTTAATTAAATCTTTAGCATCGTTAATTTTTTCTTCTTCACCTCCGGCTAAAATCCACATAAATCCTGCAATAATAAATATCACGACCGTAATACTGCCTAAAAAAATCAATGCTGTATTAATGGTAGTAAATACAATATAAGCCGGATCTTTATCACCTAAGCCCGTTGCATCTTTTAAAGTTTTGCCTGGATCAAATTGGAATAGATTTTCACTAGCATAAACAGGAACATGAACAGCAATCAATGTGAAAATCAGAACCAAATATGTAACCAACTTGCGCATAATTAAAAATATTATACCACAGTCTTGGTAATAATGTCAATAGCTACGTCATGGTTACGTCAACAAACTGGATTTATATTTTTCTGGATAAAAAGACTTTAATCGTATAATAGGAATGCCGAATCGCTCAAGACCAGCTGTATTACTTTGATCGTACCCTAAACAAATTACAGCTGGCATTGTATCAATAACTACTTGAAACCGTTGGGCAAAATCCGTTTGACCAAGAAAAACTTTATCTACTGCCGCAAACGCTTGTACTTGAGCTAAACGCTGCCGTTCCGATTGAGCTGGTAATTTTCCTTTTATTTTTAATACATTGCTATCTCGGGCAATTACTACTACTAGGTAATCACCGTATTTTTTAGCCTCAGTTAAAAAATACTGGTGGCCGGGATGAAACTTATCAAACGTTCCAAATACAAGAACGGTGTTCATACAGATTTGATCTTTTTAATTTCATCGCGCAATTTGGCGGCTAATTCAAATTGTAACTGTTTTGAAGCCATCATCATTTGTTCTTCTAAATCGTTTAATAGCCAAGCGCGTTCTGATTTTGATAATTTAGTTACGTTAGTTGTAGAAACGGATTGCAGTTCATCTCTACCTCCCGCAATTCGATCATCGCGCAATGTTCGCTTAGTGCTATGCGGTGTAATACGATGCTCTTGATTATAGCGTTGCTGAATAGCGCGCCGACGATTAGTTTCAGTAATAGCTAATTTCATTGAATCTGTCATCTTGTCAGCGTACATCAATACATATCCTTGTTCGTGCCGAGCGGCTCGACCAATAGTTTGAATTAATGCCGTAGCACTGCGTAAAAACCCCTCTTTATCAGCGTCTAAAATAGCCACTAAAGACACCTCGGGTAAATCTAACCCTTCCCGTAATAAATTAATGCCCACTACTACATCGTGCACCCCTGTACGTAAATCCCGTAAAATTTCTAGGCGTTCTAATGTATCTACTTCCGAATGCAAGTAAGCTACCGCCACACCTTGTTCCTGTAAAAAATTTGTTAACTCTTCCGCTAAGCGCTTAGTTAACGTAGTTACTAACACCCGCTGTTTTTTAGCAACACGTTCTCGAATCGCCGCTAATAGATGTTCAATCTGACCTGTGGTAGCATGGAGCTCAATCTCTGGATCTAATAGACCAGTAGGGCGAATCAATTGTTCGGCCACTACGCTAGCTCGCTCTAGCTCATATTTATTCGGGGTAGCCGAAACATACACTACCTGGTTAATTTTCTGATTAAATTCTTCGGCTTGTAAGGGGCGATTATCTAAAGCCGCTGGCAAACGAAACCCATATTCAATTAACGTTTGCTTTCTAGCGCGATCACCACGATACATACCGCCAATTTGTGGGATGGTCACATGTGATTCATCAATCATCATTAGATAATCTTTGGGAAAATAGTCTATTAATGTATACGGTGGCTCTCCTATTTTTCGACCATCAAAATAACGTGAATAATTTTCGATGCCATTCACATAGCCAGTTTCGCGGATCATTTCTACATCATAAGTGGTACGTTGTTGTAAACGATGCGCTTCCAATTGCTTGCCAGAACGTTTCAAACGGCTAACAGCTTGTTCCATATCTACTAACATCTGCTGTAAAATGGGCTCACGATTGGTTAATGGCGCCATATAATGGCTAGCCGGATAAATATCGACGGTATTCAATTGAGTTAATGTGGTTTTATTTAACACATGAAAAGTTTCAATGCGCTCAATCTCATCTCCAAAATAACGAATCCGATAACCTTCATATTCTGACATAGCTGGAAATACTTCCAGTGTTTCTCCCTTTACTTGAAATGTTCCTCGTTTAAACACAATATCATTACGCTGATATTGCATATCTACCAAATCTTGTAATAACTGACGACGAGTATACGTGTGGCCACGAGTAATGGTTTTACTAAACGCTTTATAAGATACCGGTGAACCTAAACCATAAATGCAAGATACTGAAGCCACTACAATCACATCACGCCGTGATAATAACGACTGTGTTGAGGCATGACGCAAACGTTCAATTTCTTCATTGAGTTTGGTGGTTTTTTCAATATACGTATCCGTGCGGGGTAGATAGCTCTCTGGCTGATAATAATCATAGAACGATACAAAATAATGCACTGCATTGTTAGGAAAAAACTCCCGAAACTCCGAGGCCAACTGGGCGGCCAACGTTTTGTTATGGGAAATAATCAAGGTTGGCCGCTGTAACTGAGCAATGACATTGGCCATGGTAAAAGTTTTACCAGAGCCAGTAACACCTAATAACGTCTGCTCTCGATGCGAAGCGTTTAGACTTTTTACTAACTTAGCAATGGCAACTGGTTGATCACCAGTGGGTTTAAATTTAGCATTTAATTCAAATGGCATAATAAGTTTGTTATTGTAGCATACGCGACTATTTTCTGATACAATACTCCTACTATGTTAGCTTATCTCGCTGGCACCGTATTGGTGCAAAAACCTCCATATTTAATTATACAAACGGATAGTGTGGGTTATAAAGTATTCTCTCCTCTGGCAGTAATTGAACGCCATCCAATGGGTGCCAAAATTACGCTGTATACCTATCAATATATCCGAGAGAACATTACTGAACTTTATGGTTTTCCCCAGCTGGAAGATTTAGATTTATTTGAACAATTAATTACGGTTTCAGGTATTGGACCAAAAGCAGGATTAGCCTTATTAACTCAATCAACCGCCAATCAACTAAAACAAGCCATTAGCAGTGGTGATCTAGCCGCTCTAACTGCTACTCCTGGTATTGGTAAAAAAACAGCAGAGCGACTGGTGCTAGAATTGAAAGGTAAGTTTGATCACTTGCCAACACAAATTGGTAAATCTACTATCAATAGTAGCCATGAAGTGGTAGGCGCCTTAGAACAGCTAGGCTATTCTAGTGCTGAGATTGCTACTGTAATCAAAGAATTAGATACTACTTTACCTCCTGAAACACAAATTAAAGCTGCACTCAAATTAT
>CAZZNZ010000021.1:0-8565 GCA_964655875.1 uncultured Gammaproteobacteria bacterium
CAACAATTTGAGTTGAGCGTTTGGATAATTTAATCGTGGCAAGCTCATTGGGTTCTAATGCAATTATTGTAGGATTATTATCTGCCATTACTAATGCTGATTCACGATTAACGCGAATACTAATTATTGCACGGTCACTTATTACAACGTGTCCAATATTATTCGTGACATTATTGAATGCTAATCCTAACCCCTTATGAAAGGTGCTATGGGTAATGCTTTGATAATATCCTGTACTGCCCAGTGGGGTAGCTACTACTACACCATCGCCCATAAATTCACGTCCATAAGGTTCATGATTTAACACTAAACTAAAACGTAAAGCGGCATTAATAATTTTATGACCAATCACAATGTCGTTTAAACCATATAATATTTTATCTTTTGCTTTTACTTCCAATAAACAATGCGTCATTAAACGATATTTTTTGCTATTCAATAACGCAAGAATAGTAGTGCGGTTTAACTCTGCACAATTCAAGCAAACTCGACTATGGCGAATCATTACTTTTGGTATTCCAGGATATTGCCGTTCAGCAAATAATAATGTACCGTCTCCCCCGTAGCACAAAACAAATTCTGGTTTGCGAGCCACAATTACCCAATGCGGATAATGCTGCTTAATATAAGTGATTAACTGCTGTTTGGCTAAACCACAAATAGCTACTTTCATATTATAATTATAACAAATTATTAATAACTATCCAAACACCGACTAAATCGTTCTAGCGCTTGGCATAATAGATGAATATTTTGAGCAAATGACAAGCGCACATATCCATTGAATCCAAAACAGGTGCCGGACACTAATGCTACTCCGAATTGATTCAACAAACGTTCACAAAACTCGTCAGCATCTGCCGTAACTTTACGAATGTCTATAAAATAATAAAACGCTCCGGCTGGCGGTGTTGCCCTTAAGCGTTTCTCACCGGTGATCCAATCTAATACTAGTTGACGACGCTTCTGTAAATGTTGGCGAAACTGCTGCCCGGTAATTTCTGCCACTTGCAATGCGGCAATACCGGTGTACTGCACTACATTAGCCACATTACCTGATAAATGAGATTGCAAATCGACTAATTTTTTAATCAGCGGTTGTGGACCAGCTACAAAACCCAAGCGCCAACCGGTTAAAGCCCCACTCTTCGATACACCATTAACAATCATTGTGCTGTCCGGCAAAAAATGAGCAAATGAAGTATAGGGCTCATTACTATACACAAGTTGTTCATAGACTTCATCACTAATAACCCATAGCTGATGGCGCTGAGCCAATTCTGCTACCTGCTTGAGTGTGGAATTTGGATAAATGGCGCCGGTGGGATTATTAGGATAATTCATAATTAAACCAATTGTTTTAGAGGTAATGGCTTTAGCAATCGCTGTCACATCAATTTGAAAATCTGCCGTAGTTTGTACAATCACTGGTTTGCCACCGGCCAATTTAATTTGCTCGCTGTAACTTACCCAGGCAGGCAGCAATACAATCACTTCTGCCTGTGGTTGCACTAGAGCTTGAAAACAGCTATATAATGCTTGCTTTACACCGTTAGTAACTAAAATTTGATCGGTTGAATAGCGTAAGTGATGACGATTGACCAGATACTGAGTAATAGCTTGGCGTAATTGCGGTAAACCAGCTACCGGACTATAACAATGGTTCAATGACACTGCCGCTGCCGCTGCCGCTAACACTTCTGGGTGCGGCGGCAAATCAAGTTCACCCGCAGTTAAATTAATAACATCTTTACCCGCGGCTAACAATGCTTTGGCTTGAGCATCTAAGCGAATGGTGCTGGATGATTGAACTTGCTTCAGTCGATCCGCTAATTTAATCATAAATTTCTTCCCGTTTTTCGCGAATATAATCTAACCAATCTTCAAAAATATCGATAATTAATTTAAATGGCGCTTCAATAATTACATCTAATACAAATACGAATACATTTAATTTAGAAAATTTTATTGACAACCAACGTCCGGCACGAATAATAGGAATAGCAAAAAAATCAATGATTACACTAAGTAAATTATCTTTTCGATCTACTACTACTACGTCACGCGCTAGTTGACGTACCCGTAAGCCGAAAAAACTCACCAGCGTTAAAAACATTACAAATAGTGTACCGCCCACCCAATTAAAGTGCAGTGCGTTCAATACCATGAACAAGATGCCAAACGTCATGATAAACGCTAATAAATACAGAAAACGGAAAAAAACTGAAGCGATTGATCGTTGTTTGGTTTTGGGTCGAATTCGATAGAGAATTTCCTTGCCCTTGTAGCTATAAACAATATCACGAATACCTTCAATAATTCGATGAGTATTCTCTTTAGCTGGAATATGAACCGCTAATGCAATTACAAACAATAACGTGGGATGAAAAAATATATTCACCATTAACGGAATGCGATTAATTTCCCCAACAATATAGTAATCGTACGGCACCTCTAACAACAATGCCAGCATCATTTTGGTAATAAATAAATAGATAATACTCCGTAAACTACGCCGACGTAATTTACTTTTTACTTCTTTATATTTTTTTTCAACAGCGTTCTGCACTGCTTCATCCAGTTGCTCAGCATTTTGTAATGTTTCCAATGAATTAGCCTGACAACTAATCACATCATGTAAAATGACAAATAGAATATTTACCTTTTTAAGCTGACGAATCAATCGTTCTTGTAAAGGATGAGTAATCTGCACTTCTAAAGTTTTCTTAATAGCTAATACGTGCTGGGCCACTTGTTTAATAATATCAGCGTTACCGGTTTGCCAATCGGGGTAAAAAAAAGTTAGCAGATGATAACTGGTTAAATCAGTGTCATATTGCGTATAAGTGCGCAGGATGGCAGTATAAATTTGCACTTTACGTTCATCTTCTGTAACACGACGAGATGTAATATGAACACGTTCTAACATAGTGAGGTAGATAAACTCTATCATACCCCGACGTGTAGATTCGTAGGACAATACTTCTTCAAGTTCACAAGCCAACAGGCGTACACTCCAATCAAATATCTCCTCACGCTCTTTAGCGGATAAGGGCGGAATGGCCAAGCTAAGAAAATGAGCATATTTACTAATCGTAGTAGTAATCCGTTCTAAGATTAATTCTGGTAATGTATTATTAGCAATATATCCGCTACGAATTAACTCGGTTACTAGCGGTTTAGCAATCGTAACAGGATCTACACCGGCCACAAATCGACGACGCAAAATGCGCTCAATCATTGTTTTAATGAGCAGATTATCTTCTTTATAATCTAAGGTGTTACGAATTTTTTCATAAAAAAAGGCCACTCGTCCAATCGCTTGGCTAATTTTAACCTTGGGAACATTCTCAAACACCTCTTGATCTTTTTTGAGGCGTTGATAACTTTTTACTAAGCGCTGAACTGAAACAGGAATTGTATAATTAGGTTGACTCATTGCCATCAACTATACCATTATTTTGAATTTTTGTCGAGATTAACACATACAAGCATCTGGCATGATTACACGCTGGAAAACTTGGTTAAATCTCTATAATAGTTTAGATTGAATAATAGATTTTCGCCGATTTTTTTTTGCAGACACCGGTTGTTGATGATGAGACTGAATTGTTTCAATCGCTGAAATATACGCACAATAATCACAATGCTTACCTACGGCAGGTACGGTAGAACTAGTTAAACACTGGCGAGCTGCCTGCAAAGTCTGTTCCACCCAACTATCATCACCCTTGTATGGTAATAAGATCACTTCAAATTCTAATTTGTTCGCAAAGCTGGCCCGATCGGTTTTGCCATTGCAGTACACAAAATAACCGATAGATGATACTTCAAAACCATTCCGACGTAATAACCACTGATACACTTCCATCTGTCGTTTATAACCATCCTGCCAGTCGGCGTTGAGATTGACTCCCCCCTCTTTACTAGTGGCTTTATAATCTACCACAATTAATTCATTGGCTGGATTCAGCCAAACATCGTCTACTGCTCCTGTAATCATGAAATTCGTGCTGAGATGATGGTACTGTACTCCTTTAAAATTTTCTCGCCACTCATTCATTTTTACATGAGCGAATGGAACCGCTGCTACATGATACGCTGTCATTAATGGATGAGCTGTTTTTTGTAGGCGATGAATATCAAATTCTTTCTTTAACAAAGTATCTACAGCCGAATTTAAATTAAACGGAAATCCTGGTGGCCGGCTAATACCTAGGCGCCGATCAACATAAAAACAACGCGGACATTGAATAAACAAATCAATTTTAGAACGACTTAAGCGAAACGGCTGCGTACTGTTTGGATCAAACAAATTCTTAGTACGTTGAGCCTGATAATACTGAGACATAACCACAGTATACCATTAAAACCAGGTTGAAGCATATGGCGCTAACGTAATTCTAACCCCTGAGATTATCACTGTCTGTCGCCTATTCGAAAAATTATGTACTACGGTTAAACGGGATTTGATCAGCTGTTTATAATATCCTAAAACATGGGGATTAGATAATCGCAACAACGTAATCTGATTGATAGCTAACACGGGATACTGGTGACGTAATTGCACTAACTGTTGAATATTTGAAAAAATCTGATTAGCTTGACTACCTAGCTTAATTCGTTGTTGCATTAATGATGGGGTAATAGCTACTCGTTTCACGAAACGATGATCTTGTATTTTAATTTGATCACGCTGAAAAGTATAATCATTAGCCACTCCAAATTCCTCTCCCATATAAATTAATGGCACTCCGCCAAGGGTGAATTTTACTCGATCTAATAATTGAATTTTTTTGATATTACCATCGGTCATACTCCAGCGAGTACCGCAGATGCCGTAAGACCAGCGCCGAGCTGATAATTTAAAAACATACGGTAACGCTCGACGCTGAGCAGTATAATAATGCAACATGGTCTGAACTAATTGCGTTGAAGAAAGCTGGCCTAATGACAGCTGATCATGACACTCATCTACTACTACCATACCATGTTGAGCGTCTAAGACAGGTAGCTGTTTTATGATCTGCTTTAACTTAGTAGGAGTAGCGGTCATTAGAGCGTGCCATAAAGCTTCTTCCATTGCAAATTGATAGTATAACTGCATTTCACTACTATGACGAACATAGCGTGCGGCAGTTGAACCAACGCCTTCTAATTCACCTAAGATGATACTTTTGGGAGCAACTTGCTGTAAAGCATAGCGAAATAATTGAATAATACGATGACCTTCCGGCAGATTCAAGCAATTTGTTCCAGGTGTTTTCCAAATAAAACTGGCCGCATCAAATCGAAATACATCTACTCCATGATTCGCTAGTAATAATAATTGCTCCAGCATAGCTATAAGCACTGCTGGATTGCGATAATTTAAATCCCATTGCGCAAACGGATACCGGGCAGGCTCTCCCGGAACAGTCCGACGCAAATAAAATGTTGCCCAGACATAGTCATTAAGTTCTGGAACATAATCCCAATGACCTGGCGCAAATTCATAAAAGACATCAAGTACTTTTGGCCAAGGTTTCCCCGTATGAGTAGAATCAATAATATAGTAATCACGATAGCGTTTATCGCCACGCTTAGCCTGCCGTGCCCAGTAATGATTATCGGAAGTATGGTTGAGTACAAAATCGAAAGCGATTTTAAGCTGACGACGATGCGCCTGCTTAATTAGGCGGTTAAGATCACGGCTAGTGCCAAAGCGCGGATCTACCTTTTGATAATCATCTACGGCAAACCCATTGTCACCCGAGGCCTTAAAAATCGGCAAGACATGAATAGTGCTAACGCCTAATTCTAAAAAATAATCTAACTTAGCGGTTAAAGCCCTGAGATATTCTCCTGGCTTAACCTCTGGTGAAAATAAATCAGCGTATAAGGAGTAGATAATATGATTGGATTGAGTATGCCAATCCGTAGCTAACTGCTCATCCCACTGGCGCAACCATTGCGGTCGATGGCGTTGAGCTTGGTGGATGAGTTGAACTATTTTTTTTACATACCTTGCCGTGTGAGGATCTTTGGGATATATCTTGGATACGATCCGTTCAACAGTAGTCATGTCATTGATCATATCACAAACTATGCCGAGAAAAAACTCACACGTCTCTACTGAACATCAGCCACCGCATCCTCTACTCGTAACGCTCCTAATTGACGAGTAATGACCGTATTCGTAAAACTATCTCGGGCCGAAAATTTAGTTTCATTAGTTAAATTAATACGTTGACCAATTTGAGCTGAATTAGGTCGCACTCGAATTTCGAAACTAGCCCCTTGAGCATTAGAAAAACTAGGCACCCTATTGGTATGCCAAGTGATTGTTCGGGTATTTGAGTTGTAAGAAATGTTTGAACCACTAGTGACGCTGGATAATCCTGTCCACTCCACTTGACCTGGTAAAGTGGTAGTAATAGTAACACTAGATAAATCATTCGTAAAATCTTTAATCTGCCATAATACTAATAACGCTGTAATGTTATCGGCCTCTAATGGATATGGACCATAACCCAACTGTTCGCCCGTAGATTTAGAGTGACGGTAGATGCTACTAAAATTTAATGTGGAATTAAATTTAGCACTCAAACTCACATCTGGCACATAGGTAGAAATTCCTAAATCAGCAATTCTGGCTTGAGCGCTAGTACGATACGACCACTCCGCATTTTTTTCACGTTGCGCAGAATTAGTATATACCGTAAAACTACGCGAATGCGTTTCGCCTGGAGCAATATTAGAATCTACCCAACGAATGATGTTGCCGCTAATGCTGCCTCCAGTTGGCACAATACTATTGTAATGCCCAGTAAAATGATCCAGAGTAGTAGTTAACTCTACATGAGTTAGCGGCGCATCACCAGTATTGGTATATGTATTAGTGTAGCGTACCACATCCCCCACATTCACAACGCTAGCTCCAGAAGTAGCTAGTGTAAACCGCGGCGTTAGTACCGTAATTGGATTCGTAAGATGCGCTTGAATAAAATCTCCTCGGCCACACCGATCTAATGCTGTTACTGACAATAATTGACTCCCCTCGCCAATGGCTCGTTTAAAATTTCCAGTAACAGTAATCGTTCCGCTTTGGCGCGGTTGTAATTTTGGTAATCGAATACGCTGCCGTGATGTTATTGGTAATGTGCTAGATTCAATAAAGAATTGGCTGGGTAAATTGAATTGTAAACAACTACGAGGCCGGACGGTATCGGTACTATTGGTATAATCAATGGTCCATTGTATTGGTTCGTAAGCTAATGTTTTATCTGGAACATTCGCCACCACTTCCAAACTAGAGCCGTCTACACGAATACGTTGGGTTAAAAATCCATAATGCATCTGCCCAAAATACTTAAATTGATACACCACCACAAAACGATACTGTTGCTTCATTGTGCCAATCAATTTTCCAGTAATTGGCAACGTACTCGGTGTATTCGTAGATACTGTGTTTGCCTGTACAATTAAGGATTGCTGAGCCTGAAAACCTGTAGGCGCATACACGCGTAATTTCACATCGGTGAGAGTTTTACTAACACTCTGATATGATAATGTGCCCATGACGGTATTGCCACTAAACACGGTTTCGGGCATTTCTAAACGCACCAATAATGCTGGTGGGGTGAGTAAAAAATAAGCTTGTAACCCTAAAGCCATATGCGTTACTAATAACGCCATAATCACAATAGACAAAATAGAATCCGCAATTAAGTGGTGCGTTTTATCCTTATACGTATCGGTAAAATAATGCCAAACATACGGAAATAAAATGTGTCCGGTTTTTTTACTAACGTGTTTTGAGATTCTTTTCGTATGATGAAACCAATTTGGCATAGACATTATCGTAGGGAACGGCTTCAACCATTCTCTACTGATTAAAAATATTAAACGACATCACGACTAAATCATTGTAACCATCATCATCAACATCACTAACAGATACTGTGCTGCCGCTGCGATCAGTTTTATCAAAGGCATAAAACCCAGGCTGTAACAGTTTACCACGATGATTAAACACTTTCACATACGGTGTGCCTCCCTTACCAGGTACGGTAATAATTTCCGCCTTACCGGTGTTATTAATATTCCCTACAGCCACGCTTACTCCTGAACGCATGGCCGCATCATAGGCTAATATTTTTTTAGGCAATAATTGCATGGTTTTTGTAAAAATACGTACTTCTGGTGCATAGTTACTGGCAGGCGCTACTACAATTTCCACTGCCTTAGTTTTAGTAATAACATTGCCAAGCGCTACATTAATGCCTCCAGCAAAGGTTTTGCCAAACGGATAACTGCCCGTACTGAGTAATTTGCCTTGCAACGAAAAACGCTTTACCGGCTGAGCGCCCTGTTTTGGCCCCACCACAATAAATTGCCCAGCTGCGATATTCATACCATCAACATACTGCGTGCCGTAAGGTGCGAAACGGATTTGCAAACGATTGTTTTTATAAACCGAAATATATGTTGCATCGGCTACAACCGTTAATTGACGCTTAGTGATGGTTTGAATAGTATCGCCGCCCTGATAATTAGAATGGTACGAAAAAAAACTGTTCCGTT
>CAZZNZ010000022.1:0-8348 GCA_964655875.1 uncultured Gammaproteobacteria bacterium
GGGCCGCTAGATGCGATCCAATGAAACCAGCTCCACCGGTAATTAAAACCCGTTTACTCATATTAATACTGTTTACAATATAACATTGCTCCGCCAGCGTCAATTTGTTGATACTGATCTACATTAAATACTGGCGTATTTGTAACAAAATTTGCTTGCTCTGTAAACAGTACTAGAGCCTTAGCTTCTGTTATAACTTGTAGTTGCTCTGGGCTAGATTGTGCCGATACTTCATAACGACTAATCTGCACGTAATGATCCATAAACTCTAAATATTCTTGAACTGAGTCAATACTCTCTGCTCCGCTTAACCGAGCTCCTGCTACTAACACCACCGGTTCAGTTGGCTGTGCGCACTGTTGAATCGCTTGAAATAATTGTTGATTACTATAACCTTCTCGGGAAAACCCCACTGCCTCAGCGGCAACACTATAGTAACTAAACAACATGGCAATACTGCATAATGTTAACACTATCACTCGTAAATTATATTGTATCTGACTAATACGGGCATAGACCAATAAACTACATAATGTAAATGCTAGCCCAAAAGTAGAGGGCACAAAATAGCGATTCACAAACCCTGAAGTGGCATATAATACTACCTGGGGCAACAAAATGACAGCGGCGATCAGTAATTTACCAGACATTGCCCGTAGTGTATGCCAAAGTCTCTGTAGTAACTGAGTATGATTCTGTATCCCGGCCAACACAACTATAAATAGAGTTAATACAATTAATTTACCTATTGAATTCACGAGTAAGATATCTCTGAACTTCAACAAATATTGAATGGGCTGAAAACCACTGATGCCCACGGCTTCACCCCCACTACCCTGAACTATTTTAAGATGAGTTACGATATACACAATCGCTCTTGTACCTATGAGGCTAAAGATGGTTGTTGCAGCAATGGTACGTTTTAAAGTAGCTTTAACACTACCAATTTTTTCATAATGCAATACACTATTGAGAATAATTATGCCTGGTAATAATAGTAGGAAACTTTCTTTGGCTAAGGCCGTTAATGCACCAAAGATGATCACTAACATCTGCCACCACCAACCGTACCGTTTTGTTCGCACACTTAACACAATAAAAAGTAACGTAGCGGAAAATAAAAACAACGCTAGTGTTTCTGGTGTTCCTAAGCGCCAATAAATAACCGATTGCGGCCCAACCATGGTAAAGAGTACTAACAGAGAAGCTTCAATAAACGACCAACCTTGCAACTTACCAAAAATAAATAAGAACCAGGCTGTGATAATTCCTAAACCAACCACATACCAAGACCAGGCCGTAAAATTAAGACCAAACAACATAGTCAACAAAGAACGATGCATAAAATGTAACGGTCTAAACCTAAAAGACATTCCTCCAAGAAATTCGCTTTTAAGATGCTGTATTTTTTGAAAAAAATTTTCAATAGTTTGTATTCTTGCTTGATAGCCAAAAATTTCATGATCATCCACCAAATGATAGCCAGACCATACAGATCGACTACCGATAACGATCAATAACCAGAGCAAGGCAAACACAATAAAGGCCACTGTATACTGATGACACCGTAACCACTTGACTATACTACTAAGCTTCATAGCGAAATAAAATAATAATACCTACAATAATGAGGATAATGCTCACTAGTTTACTCACGTGAAATTGCTCATGCAATAAAGTATAACCCAATAATTGTGTGGCTACAATTAAAGCACTGGCCGCAATGGGAAAAATAGTTGATAACGGATAGAGTTTGAGTAAATACAACCAAATCAAAAAACCACTGCCATACAAAATAAATCCAATCACAAATTTCCAACTCATCACCGTCATCTGTGAAGCTTTAATATAATACAACCCTACCGAACTGCTGGTAACATAAACGGTTAATATCAATACTTTGGTTAAAATATTATTCATTAACATAACTAGATCGTTGAATAATGTAGGCTGGTCGCCGCTTAATTTCTAAAAACAGCTTACCAATATATTCGCCTAATACCCCGAACATGATTAATTGTAGCCCCCCAATTAATAAAATGCTAACTAATACCGAGGTCCAGCCAGAAATCACTACATTGGAAAACAACCGCTGATAAACCGCATACATCGCATAGAGTAAAGCACACAATGCCATTAGTGCCCCTAGAATACTGGATAATCGTAACGGGATAATACTAAAAGACGTAACCCCATTAAGAGCAAACGTAATCATGGCGCGCACAGAATATTTGGAATTACCACTAAAGCGGGGTTGCACTTGATAGTGTACACTGGTTTGTTTAAAACCAATCCAAGCTACCAACCCTCGAAAAAATAAAAATGTTTCTGGAAATTGTTTTAAAGCATTTACAACTCGGCGATCGAGCAAGCGAAAATCCGCAGCTCCAGCCGGAACTTTAACATCGGTTAAACTATTCATTAACCAATAAAATGCTTTGGCCGTATACTTTTTCCACCAACCAATAACTTCAGTATCCTCACGAATAGTATAGACTACATCATAACCAGTCAACCAACGTTCAATTAATTGCGGAATTAATGCTGGTGGATGTTGTAAATCTGCATCCATCGAAATTACACAATCGCCTCGCGCATGATCTAGCCCAGCTTTTAAGGCATTTTGGTGACCGAAATTTCTGGACAATGATATATATTGTATCATCGGGTAATCTTTACAGGCTTGCTGTAACAGCCCTAATGTATTATCCGTACTACCATCATCAACAAAAATAACCTCGAACGTTGGGTATGATTGCAACACTGTTTGTAAACGAGTCACAATCGGAAAAATATTATCTTGCTCGTTATAGGCCGGCACAACAACAGAGAGTAAAAATGAATTGGATCGCAGCACAGTGGTGGGTTGATTCATACGGATTGATATTTTAAATTTTTCCATAGCAGCACACTTTCTTTTAGCGCTCTGATTATCCCACGTAAATTTCCTTCACCATGATCACCGTACTGTCTAGCATAGTGTTGTACTTCCACTTCGGTGATTTTTAATTGGCGTTGTTTAGCTTTTGCGAGTATCTCTGTAGTAATCATGGCGCTTTCGGAAACAAATGGCATCATCCGATGCAATGCGTCTTTTTTAAATAATTTAAAACCACAATCAATATCTTTTAAATATAATCTGAACAATACCGCATCCCAAATTTTCAGTAGTTGCATTAACACGTGCCGGACAGGATGATCCAACCGTTTTTTTTTGTAACCAATCACAATATCTGCATGCGCTATGGCTTTTAAAAATTTTGTTACCTCTCTAAAATCAAATTGGCCATCACCGTCATTAAAAACCACTAAATTATATTTGGCGGCAGTAAGGCTAGTTTTTAACGCTGCACCATAACCACGATTAGTGGCGTGTGACAATACCACTAATCGCTGGTCTGTTTGAGCTAATGCTTTAGCTAATTGCAGTGTATCATCGGAAGAGTCGTCATCAACCATAATAATTTCCCAGCGTTGAGCAACTTGTTTGACTACGGTAATGGCGGCTGTGATTACTGTTTTGATATTACCTGCCTCATTCCACAGTGGAAAAAAAATCGATAGCTCAGCAACTTGCGTCATAGTTTAATCTTACTCGTATCACTGTGGAGATACCAGTCGAGCGTTTGTTGTACGCCTACGCGTAATGTTGTTTTTGCTGTCCAACCTAATTGAGTTAAACGGCTAACATCCAACAATTTTTGCGGCGTACCATCTGGTTTAGTAGTGTCATACATAATATCGCCTTCATAACCAACTGCCCCTTTGATGAGCTGGCCTAATTCTGCAATACTCACATCTGTACCGGTACCAATATTTACAATCTCACTGCCATCATAGTTTTGCATTAAAAACACCACTGCCTCCGCTAAGTCCTCCACATATAAAAATTCTCGCCGTGGCGTACCTGTACCCCACATGGTTACGGTTGGAGCATTACTCTGTTTGGCTTCCACAAATTTTCGAATCAATGCCGGCAACACATGTGAGTTGTTTAAATCAAAATTATCGCCTGGCCCATATAAATTGGTTGGCATCACAGAAATATAGTTGGTACCATATTGTTTATTAAAGGCTTCGCATAATTTTATGCCGGCAATTTTTGCAATCGCATACGGTTCGTTGGTAGATTCTAATTCTCCAGTTAATAGATAATCCTCTTTGATAGGTTGCGGACACAGTTTGGGATAAATACAACTACTACCTAAAAATAATAGCTTTTTTACATTGGCCCGATAAGCAGAATAAATAACATTGTTTTGAATTTGTAAATTTTGATAAATAAAATCCGCGCGATATTCATTATTAGCTCTAATACCACCAACCTTGGCTGCCGCTAAAAACACATACTCCGGCTGCTCGGTTTGAAAAAATTGCTGCACTGCCGCTTGGTTTAACAGATCAAGCTCGACATGCGTGCGCACAACAATATTTGTATGGCCTAATTGTTCTAAACGTCGTTTAATGGCTCCGCCCACTAATCCACGATGTCCGGCAATGTAAATTTTAGCGTTTGTTTGCATAATATTGATAATCCGCTTCCACCATAATCTTAACTAATTCCTTGAATTTTACTTTTGGCTCCCACTGTAATTTTTCCTTGGCTTTAGCATAATCTCCAATCAACAAATCTACTTCCGTGGGGCGATAATATCTTGGATCGATATTCACAATTTCTTTACCGGTGTTTTTATCAATGCCTTTTTCATTTTCCGCTTTACCTTTCCAAACAATATCCATGCCTAATTCTTTGGCGGCCGTTTCTACAAATTCACGCACTGTATGAGTTTCATTCGTGGCTACTACATAATCATCGGATTGATCTTGCTGCATCATTAACCACATCGCTTCAACATAATCGGGCGCGTAGCCCCAATCCCGCTTAGCATCAATATTGCCGAGATATAATTTGTTATCAATACCTAATTTGATTTTAGCCAATGCGCGAGTAATTTTACGCGTTACGAACGTTTCACCACGACGTGGAGATTCATGATTAAATAAAATACCATTACAGGCAAACATGTTATAGGCTTCGCGATAATTTTTGGTCATCCAATACGAAAATACCTTCGCCACGGCATAAGGCGACCGTGGATAAAATGGAGTAGTTTCAGATTGTGGCACGGCTTGCACTAAACCAAACATTTCCGAACTCGAAGCTTGATAAAATTTTGCTTTAATATTAGCTTCTCGCATTGCATCTAATATTTTTAGCGTGCCCATACCAGTAACTAATCCCGTATATTCTGGGATATCAAAACTTACCCGCACATGACTCTGCGCGCCTAGATTATAAATTTCATCGGGCTGAATTTCACGCAATAAGCGACTAATATTACTACCATCACTTAAATCACTGTAATGCAAAAACAACCGCACGTTATTTAAATGCGGATCTTGGTAGAGATGATCAATCCGACCAGTGTTAAACGTGCTAGCACGCCGAATTGTACCATGCACTTCATAACCTTTTTGCAATAATAACTCGGCTAAATAAGATCCATCTTGCCCTGATATACCTATGACAAGCGCTTTCTTCATAAAACTATGATTTATGCTGATTAAGTTGATCTAATGCTTTTTCTCGCACATTCGTTTCTAATTTTTTTTGTAATTTTGTAATCAATAAATAATTATGAAATGTCACAAATAAAATAATCACAAATGCAACAATCGCAAATAAATCAAAAGCGCGCGCAATCCCTAATCGTTCTGTTACCGCATTAAATCTACCCGGTGATAACGTAACCACCACAAACCCAATCCATAACACTTCCCACACCACAAACTGATAGCGACTAAATTCTTTTCGCTTATAATGTAAAAACGATAAATATACCATTACCGTACCGAACACTAATGCTATAATTTGAATATTACTCATAGTAGTTTCCATTTGAATATTTGTGCTAAAATTCTAATACCGTCTAGTGCGGTAGTGCCTTTGTAATTATCATGATAGATCGTATCAATATCCACTTCACGATAACGCAGTTGATACTGGCTCATGCGCACAATCATTTCGGTTTCTACTTCGTAGCCAGAACTTTTCCAGCGTAATTGATCGTAAGCTTTAGCAGTAAACGCTCGAAACCCTGACTGCGTATCGTGCACTAGTACACGGAACAATATATTAATGACAACGGATAAAAACTTATTTCCAAAAAGCATCATGAATGGCATGCGGTTATTAAACTGACGAACACCAAACACAACATCTATGTTCTGCTCTTGTAGTGCAGAAATAAATTGAGGAATCATTTCTGGTTGATGCTGATGATCCGCATCAATACACACGATGTACTCAGCGCCTAACTGCACCGCTGCATCACAACCAGTCTTTAATGCGGCACCTTTACCTAAATTTATTTCGTGACGCAACACCACTAGTGCTGAAGTAGCCTTAACTTGTAAGCGAGCGAACGTATCATCACATGACCCATCATCAACCACCACCACAACATCCACATAGCGTTTTACCTGCTCAGCAACCGCCACAACTGTCTTGGCTTCGTTGTAAGCCGGAATAACCGCTATCGTTTTCATGTGTTCATACTAAACCACACTTGCCTAAAAAAAGCAAGCCGTTTATCATTACATTAACATGACAAAAACACCAGTTGCGTTGTCCCTTGCTATTGCCTTGAGCGGGGTTATGATAATATCTCTAATTTTAGGAATATTACCGTTATATTTGAACAAATTTCCGCTCACCACCCCCGATGCTGGTGGCCTAGCTTGTGCAGCGGAAGTTTTAACTCATACCAATCACTTTAATCCTGGCAGAACCAATTCACCAAATTTTGCCATTTGTTGGACAAAAGAACACTATCCAGTTGTACAATTCATGAACGCTGCTATCTTAAAAATTACGCCACTACAAAGCTGGCAAGTTGTACCCATTACAGCCTTAGGAATGTATCTCGGGTGCGTGTTGGGATTATGTTATATCGGTTACATGCTCACAAAACGATTATCGGTGGCAGTGACCGCTGGAATTTTAGCAGCCGCTTCCCCGGCCCTACTGCGATCACTGATACTTACACCACAAAATGTGTATGGCTATTTTTGGATCGTTATATTTATCGTTGCTTTTATTCATTTGATACTGCATCCACGGTGGTATTGGTGGATAGCACTTATTATGCTCACTCCCGTGTTAGCATTTACACATACTTTATCGTTTGGTATCGCCGCCATCGCATTTGCTCTTTGGTTTTGGTTATTTTTTCTGGAACGCTGGTTGTATCGCCTCATTGTGGCTGGCATAGGAGGAGTGATGATATTAATTACAGAACGCTGGCAGCTGTTGCCTGTGTCAGTGAGTAGTGCGTTAAGTTTATTCCGTAGTAGCTTTAGTGGGTATGATCATCCTGTCTATGATCACCCAGCAATTTGGGGATATTTAATTACCGCTTTAGCTGTGGTTGGAATGGTATTAGCAAAAAAATTGTCGTATAAAATCCGTTGGCTGTTTATTAGTTTAATATTTACACCCGTTATTTTAGGCCACCTATCCTTTGTTGGCTTACAACTATTACCCGAGCGGTTTATTCCGTTTGCCTGGTTAGGCTTAGTACCATTGGCCACGCTTGGTGTGTACGAATTAGGTGCCTTGGTGCGCTGGCCAAGAACATTCTGGACTGCTAGCGTGATCTGTATTTTAGGTGCTCAAATCATTCATGCTGCCGTATTTATTAAAGATGATGTTGATGGTTGGAGCGCGCGCTTTCGCCCAAAACCTGAGTTTATTCAAGCTATGCAATGGCTAAATCAACAACCCAATAAAGGCGCTTTGTTAGGAATTATGGCAGTATCAAACCGCGAAATTTCGTTTGCTCCGTTATGGTATACTGGCATGATTGAAAATTATCCTTGGTATAATTTAGATCATAAAGATATTAAAAATTTACAGGCCAATAGTTCACTCTATCAACCAATCTTAGCAAATCCCTCTGCTCCGGAATATCAACGCATTCATACCCTGTACACATTAATTACTACTCCGAACGATCCTAGTTTGATCACTACATTACCACCGTATCAGTTATCGTATTTTGTTCTACCAAAAACTTCTCAAGCCTATAAACTTTGGCAAAAAGAAGCCAGTTTACCGTTTAGCTTGATTTATGAAAACAACAAATATGTCATTTACGCGCTCTAGTAAACATCCGCTGTCGCTGTGGATTAGTCGTGGCATCGTGATAACGCTACTCATATCTGCAATCACCATTTTCATTTTAGCATTACAACAAGATTATAACTTATTAGGCGACCCTTATTACTAATATCAAATTTTGTCACCACAGCGAGCGTTACTTACATGGATTTTCACTCTATTCATT
>CAZZNZ010000023.1:0-8233 GCA_964655875.1 uncultured Gammaproteobacteria bacterium
AGCAGCTAAAGGAGTGGCTGTGCCTAATGGATTTGCTATCACTGCCCATGCTTATGAGTATTTTATTGAACAAGCCGGAGTAAAAGCTAAAATTCAAAACATTCTTAAAACTTTAAATACAGCTGATTTGCATAATTTGCAAGATCATGGTCATCGCGTGCGCGAAGCTATTATGCAAGCTGAATTACCAGCGGATTTAAAACAAGTCATCGAGCAGAGCTATCAAGAGCTGTCTAAATTAGAAGGTAATGATCAGGAAATGGATGTAGCGGTGCGCAGTTCTGCTACAGCTGAAGATATGCCCGATGCTTCGTTTGCCGGACAACAAGAAACCTTTTTAAATATTCGTGGTGCTTATGATGTGATTGCTGCTACCAAAAAATGCATGGCTTCGTTATTTACTAACCGAGCCATTTCGTATCGTGCCGATAAAGGCTACGATCATTTTAATGTATCACTGTCTGTGGGAGTGCAAAAAATGGTACGATCCGATAAGGCGGGTTCAGGAGTAATGTTTTCTATTGATACCGAATCTGGATTTAAGAATGCCGTGTTAATTAATGCGGCCTATGGATTAGGAGAAATGGTGGTACAAGGTAAGGTAGAGCCCGATGAATATTATGTGTTCAAACCCACGCTAATAGACGGTGTAACACATGGTACTACTCATAACCCCAGCTTCAGATATCGTCCTATTGTGGCAAAATCATTAGGTCATAAAGAGGATAAAATGGTGTATAGTTTAGATGATGAAGCTCATGCTCCAGTAAAAGAAGTGCCTGTGTCTGCGGAAGATCGGCGTCGGTTTGTGTTAACCGATGATGAAGTATTGCAGTTAGCATACTGGGCTTGCGTTATCGAGCAGCATTATCAAAAACCGATGGACATGGAGTGGGCTAAAGATGGTATTACGAACAAATTGTACATTGTGCAAGCGCGTCCAGAAACAGTGCATTCACGTAATCAAGCCCAAGTGTTAGAAGAATACAAAATTGCTGAACATGGCGCACCAGTTGTTACAGGTGTGTCCGTAGGTTCTAAAGTGGGTGCTGGTAAAGCCCGCATCCTAAAAGATGCTACACAAATTCACGATTTTAAAGCAGGTGAAGTGTTGGTAACCGAAATTACTGATCCTGATTGGGAGCCAATCATGAAGATTGCATCAGCCATTGTAACTAACTCTGGTGGCCGTACTTCTCATGCGGCTATTGTGTCTCGAGAACTTGGAATTCCGTGTGCTGTGGGCACTAAAACTGCTACTACTACATTAAAAACTGGTCAAGAAATTACAGTATCATGTGCGGAAGGGGAAAAAGCGTTTATATATGATGGGTTAATTCCGTTTGAAGTAAAACGAACAGATTTAGGTAATATTAAGGAGCCTAAAACGCAGATTATGCAAATTGTGGGCGATCCATCTCGGGCTTTTGATTTTGCGAGTATTCCCAACAAAGGCGTAGGTTTAGCACGTTTAGAAATGATCATTCTTAATGCTATCAAAGTGCATCCGTTAGCTTTATTACATTTTGATCAACTAGAAGATCAAGCAGCTAAAGCCGAAATTGCTAAGCTCACTACTGATTATACGAACAAGGAAGATTATTTCGTAGATCAACTAGCACTTGGAGTTAGTCGCATTGCTGCAGCGTATTATCCAAATCAAGTGATTGTACGGTTATCTGATTTTAAATCAAATGAATATGCCAACCTAGTTGGTGGTCGTCAATTTGAGCCCCATGAAGAAAATCCAATGATCGGTTGGCGTGGTGCCTCACGGTATTATTCTGAAGAATATAAAGCAGCGTTTGCTTTAGAATGCCGAGCAATGTTGCGAGTGCGTAACGAAATGGGTTTAACGAATATGAAGTTAATGATTCCATTTTGTCGAACTCCAGAAGAAGGTAGAAAAGTGTTAGCCGTTATGAAAGAAAATGGTTTAGTACAGGGCGACAATGGTCTAGAGGTATACATGATGTGTGAAATTCCGGCCAATGTAATTTTAGCAGAAGAATTTATTCAAATCTTTGATGGATTTTCGATTGGCTCTAACGATTTAACGCAATTAACTCTAGGGCTAGATAGAGATTCTGGTTTAGTAGCGCATATTTACAACGAACGCAATGAGGCAATAAAAAAACTCATTGCCCAAGCGATTAAAACTGTTCATGCCGCTGGCAAAAAAATTGGTATTTGCGGTCAGGCGCCGTCCGATTTTCCAGAAATTGCTCGCTTTTTAGTGGAACAGGGTATTGATACTATGTCTTTAACGCCAGATACATGTTTACGTACGTGGGTAGACGTAGGTGAGTATGAACAGAAAATTGGACGCTAAATAACATTGTTTATTATCGTTTAGTCCACTGTTTGATAATATCGAGATGATCAAATGCCATTGCGTTTTCGGAGGGCAGTTGATTGAGTGAAAACCAACGTAATGCGGTAACTTCTGAAAGATCTAATGTGGTGTTTATTTTTCGATCAACTGTGACGGCAAAGATTAATGTAACATTTTGTCGATCGTCATGGCGACGTTGCGGCTGATCACGTATTTCTAGTAAGCGAGTAGATATGGTGGTATAGCCTGTTTCTTCAAGCACTTCACGTGCAATGGCCTGTGCAGCAGTTTCATTGCGATCCATAAAACCACCAGGAATGGCCCATTTACCGCCTTCTAATAACGTAGTAGCTCGTTGGGTAAGTAGGATTTGTTGATTTCGAACGATGACAGCGTCTACAGTTACATGGCGTAAATTGGTAGTGCGTTTTCCAAATTCAAATTCACAAGTAATCATAATAAGTTTATTTAATCATGAAATGATAGTATTTACAAAATAGCAAAAAATGATATCATACTTGTGGTATGAGGCTATTAAGGGGGGGTATGATCACCATAGCATTGTTAGGTTTAGCACAACCTAATACCAGTCTTCAACAAGCCGATCATTTTATCCGTCAGCATCGGTCTGAATTAGGCTTGCGACAATCCCAACAACAACTTATTCCTATCAAACAACAAGTTGATCAGCTAAAAATGCGTCATATACGTTATCAGCAGATCTATCATGGAGTGCCAGTATTTGGCGCACAGTTATTTGTACATTTAAATCAAGATAATGATGTAGCAATTTCAACCGGACGGATTGTGCCAGCGATGAATGTATCAACCCAGCCTACGCTCACAGTCAATCAAGCCATTGTTCAAGCCAAGCAGTATTGGAGAGAACAGTATAACGATGATGTATTTGCAGGAGTAATCACTCAAGGTCAAACGTTGTATATATTTGATAAACGGTTCATTTTGAATCAACCGAATCAGACCGCGCATTTGGTGTGGGAAATTATTCTTAATCAAACTCAACCTCGTCGTCGTGAGCGGTATTATATTGATGCTCATAGTGGCGCATTGGTCTATCAATTCAGCGATATTCATACTGCGATTAACCGCCGAGTATATGATTGTAGTCAAGGCACTTGCTTTTTAAATACCATGATTTCAGATTATACCTATGGTCGATCTGAAGGACAATCTGAACGAGGCGCTAATCCAACTTACGGTGGTACGGATGTAGATGATTTATATAGTATGGTAAATACCACTCACAATTATTATTTAGCTACCTTTGGTCGTGACGGAGCTAATAATCAAGGAGGACTAGGCGATGAGGTTTATACGGACGTGTATAGTTATATTGATGGAGTAAGTCAACAAGATTGTCCAAACGCTTATTTTGACGGCCATTCGATTTATTTTTGTTATGGCGTAGTTAGCGATGATATTGTGGCGCATGAATACACTCATGCGGTGAGTAATTTTGCGCTATCGGGCGGGTTTGTTTATACTAACGAGTCTGGCGCATTAGATGAAGCGTTTTCTGATATTTTTGGCGAGGCTATTGAGTATTATGCGCTTGGCAATAATGATTGGTTGATGGGTACAGAAGTGAACGCGCCTGGTTTAACTGAACCGTTACGTAGTTTAAGCGATCCGACTAGTATATATGATAGTACAACCGGTACAGTTTATCCCGACCGATTCATGAGCTCAACCTACTATTGTGGAAATGATGATAATGGAGGAGTGCACCATAATAGTACAGTGTTTAGTCACGCCGCTTATCTAGTGGCTATGGGCGGAAGTTTTAATCATTGTACTATTACTGGCTTGGGACGAGCTAAGCAGGAACAAATTTTTTACCGTGCACTAACAAGCTATCTTACTGCCAGCGCAACGTTTAATCAGGCCTATACTGCTTTAATTACCGCGTGTGGTGATTTATACAGTGCTACAGATTGTAAGGAGGTAAAAAAAGCGCTCAAAGCTGTAGAATTAGATCAAGCAGGTTATTGCAGTGGTCAAAGGGCGGTAGACCCAGGCTGTAGCACTGTTGATGCCGCCACGTATGTTACGAGTGTTACCTCTAATCATGCGAGCGGTTATTTTAAAGCTGGCGCAGTGATTGATATCATTGTAACGTTTTCTAAAGCAGTCACTTCAAACGGAGATGTAACCGTAAATTTCGAAACCGGCGCCATTGATCATAGCTGTAATTTTACGATGAATAATAGCACTACAGGTAGCTGTAATTATATCGTTCAAACTAGTGATAATACAGCTGCATTTACGGTGAATAGTATTAGTGGCATTGTAGTTGATCAAGATGGGTATACGGTTTCTAATTTTATTCCGGTAACTAATCTCACTACTACTAAAACCATCGTGCTGGATAATACTGCACCAGCTTTATCCGATCTATCGATGATTAGCGCAAAGCGTGTGGTAGGGATGAACCAGGCGGTGAGTTTTAATCTTGAGTTTAATGAAACTGTCTCTTCGCTTGGAGATTTAACTCTAAGCTTTAACACTGGTAATCAAATTGCGAATTGTAATTTAACTATCTCAGCTAGCACTACAGGTAGCTGTAATTATCTGGTGAAGAAAAACGATCATATTTCATCACTCACGGTAAATACTATTACTGGAACAGTAACGGATCTTGCCGGAAATAGTACTACTAGTTTTACAGTTCCAGCTAGCTTAACTAGTGATCCGGTTGTAAGATTAGATGGCATTAAACCTCGTGGTTCGGTGAAGATCAATTTTAATGCTACGGTCACCCGATCACCGGAAGTGATGTTGCAATTAACGAGTATTGATACGGGCAGTCGCGTAAAAAAAATGCGGCTGTCTAATGACGGTAAGCATTGGACAAAATGGAAGAAGTTCCGTAAACAATTTTCTAGCTGGGATATTACAGCCGCACAATACGGTGGCATGCATTACATCGGCACTAAATCTGTTTATGTTCAATTTAAAGATACAGCAAATAATCGTTCAAAAAAGAAACTAGATCGCATTGTGTATCAGCCATGATGTTAGGCTAGGAAGCTATTGACACTCTGCGTCAACATTCTATAATCCGTGGTAATGAAGAGAAATTTTAAAAAGTTTTGGAAACTAGGTCAAGAAGAATTTAATACTCAGTTTTTTGGTATCACTCCCAACAGTGAGTTAATGTTGAAGGAAGGGAATTATCAGTATAACATTGCCCAATTAGTGAAGAAATATGGCACTCCCTTAGAAGTAGTTTTTCCGTTTGTAGTAGAAAATCGACTGCGGGATTTAACGGATATTTTTAATGCTTATATCAAGTTAAACAATTATAAAGGTAAGTTTTATTATCACTACCCAATGAAGGTAAATCAGAATAAGCGATTTGTATTATCTTTAGTATCGGAAGGTTCTAATCTTGAAACTTCATCTGTTAATGAGTTATGGATTGTAAAAAGGTTATGGGAGCAGGGACGGATTAATTCACGCATTCGTGTATTATGCAATGGCCCTAAAACTGGTAAGTACATTAAATTAATTGAAGAGCTAGATCGAAAAGGTGTAATTATAACACCTATGATTGAACATGATGGTGAATTGGCTGCCTTTAAAAAATATAAAGGTGAAGTAGGATTACGGGTAAATTTAAATGTAAAAGTAAAATCTCATTGGGATAAAAAGTTTAACTATTTTGGTTTTCCAGAAGATTATATCTTAAAACTGAAATCAATGCGTAATTTAGGAATTCTAAGTTATCATGTCTCTAGTCAAATTGAAAAATTAGAGGGTTTGGTAACCCCCGTAAAACGGATGATGCAGTTGTACGCTAAAATGCGAGAGAGGCACCCTAAACTGGATACCATCGATATTGGTGGTGGCGCGGGAGTTCCTTATGAGAAGCGTCGTTTTTATACAGCCAAAGCCGCGGCCCAACTTATTGTAAAAACTTGTAAGCAATTAAGCAAAAAATATGGTGTAAAAGAGCCGAATATTATCTGTGAATGGGGGAGATATGTGGTGGCTCCGGCACAAATAACTTTGTTTAAAGTATTAACACATAAAAACGTAGCTGAGGGCAGTAATCGTAAGTGGTATATTATCGACGGCACATTTATTAATGACTTACCAGATACTTGGACCATTCATCAGAAATGGCATATTATTCCGGTAAATAACTTAAATACCAATAATTTACAACGTACTTGGTTGGCCGGCTCTAGCTGTGATAGTGACGATAAATATACTGCTGGGGGTGGGTATATTTTATTACCGAAATTAAGCGAAGAAGAGGATCAATATATTGCCGTGCTTGATACAGGAGCCTATCAAGATGCCTTAGGAGCCAATCATTGCTTATTATCTAATCCGGCAAAGTTAATTGCTCAGGATGGAGAAATTGTGGTGGCGCATAAACGTCAGCCCCCAGAAGAGTTGGGTAAAATGTTTGGATGGAGCTGATATGATTCAATATCCAATTCGATCAAGTTATACCTTCCTAGGCCTACCACAACCTAGATGGCAAATAGCCAAAGTAGCGTTGTTGCCAATTCCGTATGATGCTACTACTTCATATCAAAGTGGCACTCGGTTTGGTCCAGAAGCTATGTTAAACGCTTCAAAGCAATTAGAATTGTATGATGAAGAATTTGATTTTGAACCGATTGTAAAATTCCCGGTATATACTTTAGATGAAATGGAGCCGCAAATGAATCACCCTGGAGATATGATTGAAGAGGTTCGTAAAGTAACACAACAGATTGTTAAGGCAAAAAAATTTCCGTTTTTATTTGGAGGAGAACACTCTTTAACCTTCGGTGCTGTACAAGTAATAGCTAAGCAATATCAAGATATCTCAGTATTACATTTAGATGCTCACAGTGATTTTCGACAACAATTTGAAGGTACGCCCTATAGTCATGCTAGTGTGATGCGACGGAGTATTGAAGTGGTGAATCATGTTACTTCGGTAGGGTTACGTAGTATTGCAAAAGACGATATGATTGAGCATAAAAAATTTGCCAAACGCCATCACATGTTTTTAGCGCCACGGGTTCCCATTGATGAGATTATTAGCACCTTGCGCAAGCACGTGTATGTAACGGTGGATATCGATGTGTTTGATGGCAGCATTATGCCTGCTACGGGTACGCCTCAACCCGGTGGTTTGGATTGGTACGCGGTTACTAGTTTATTACGTGCGGTGGCAGAACAGCGTAAAGTTGTTGGCGCTGATATCATGGAATTTATGCCTATTGGAGGATTACGCGCGCCAGATTTTTTGGCCGCCAAGCTGACGTATAAAATGATGAGTTATTTTTTGTTATAAACTCTAATTTTTCATATTCCTCTATAATCCCAACAAAATAGCGGCCATCCAAGGGAACACTACAGTGACATCGCTTTGAATGATTTGGTAATAACTTTTGATAGATAATTTATCCCAAGTAATTTTTTCCTTGCCGCCGGCACCAGAATACGATCCGTAAGACATTGGTGACGAACCAATTTCAATAAAGCCAGCCCAGTCGCGCACTTTGTGGTGTAGTTGCAAATCGTGTTTAATAGAGGGTACTACACAAATTGGAAAATCGGCCGCAATACCACCGCCGAGTTGCAAAAAGGCAATCGGGTGTTTTTTTGATTCTTCCATGTACCAATCATATAGCCAAGTAAAATATTCTAAACCCGATTTCATAATTGTAGGATCCAGCACTAAGCTATTTTTAGCGCGATATTTCCCAGAGTAAGTATAGCTAGCGAAGATATTTCCCATAGTAGAATCTTCAAAACCAGGAATCACAATAGGAATATTTTTTTCGTAAGCTGCTAATGTCCAGCAATCTTTGGGGTTGGCTGTAGCATCGGGTTTAATGAGTTTTTTGGCAAACAAGCGTCGGAAATATT
>CAZZNZ010000024.1:0-8111 GCA_964655875.1 uncultured Gammaproteobacteria bacterium
CGGCGAGCGCCCACTACACAAATTGTATTTCCGGGTTGAATAAAATCTAACGTAATAGCAGCTGAGACATCTCCGATTTTTCCGATAGCTTGCACATTAGTAGTTTGGCCAATCACCTGTAAATTCAAGGCTGCCGCAATTTCTGTTACATCATCGCCGGTAATACCCCATGGTTGCGCTCCCGTAGCCACCAGCTTACGCACGCTATCCACCACCGCATTCACCGTTTGCCAGCGCGATGAAATGAGCCGGTATCGACTATTACCCGAACTAGCAATGGCTACCCCTGTAGTATTATTCCAAGCTAACCATGGCGCCACTACCATAGCATCAGCTAAACCTGGTGCAACAATGGTATTCCCTAAACTAGTAGCATCGGCTAAATGTTTTAACTGAACATGCGCCGCAACTTCTGGATGCGACACTACTCGAGTAATCACCGCTTCTAATTCACGCACTTCGGACCAAGTTGGTTCTTTACTATGATGCTGCACTGATTGGAGATTCTTTTGTAGTGATGGTTCATTTATTGTGCCCAATAATTGAACCTCCGCCGTACTATCAACTTCGGTTAAGGCCCAGGTTTCGAGATAATGTTTTTTAATGGCAGAAACAGCAGCTGGCGGCACTGCTAAAATTAAACCGTCTGGCGGTATATCCTGCGGCCAAACTTGATTAATCACCTGAATACCTTCTAACTTAAGATCTGCTGTGGCCATAGCAATATGCTGTAGCAACACTGCATCGGGCTGATTAGTGCCACTGCCAATAAAAAGTAACTGATAACCAGTAAAATTATTCAACTGAGTATGCTCATCATGATGCAAGCCAAATCCAATCACCTCAATGTTTGGTTGAATATCATTAGATAAACAAACTACCGCTGGTGCTATTGGCCAACCACACTCGCTAGCTGCAGTGCCGGCAACTTGACTAGCAGTAGCTAACTGCGCTGCTGAACCATGATAGATTTGGCTCAACACCAATGGTTGAGCCTGTTGCGCTGCTAATTGGGCCACTACTGCTTTAACGCTCTGGCCAGTTGCACTCACCAGTTTAACCGGAGTGGATCCTACGGTAATAAAAGGTGGGATACGCTCCATCTTAATCTACAGTAATCGTAGCGCCACGTTCAGCTCCAACTGATACTAACCGAATTGGTGTATTGGTAGCATCGGCCATAAACTTCATATACGCTTTCATTTCTTTAGGTAAGGCTTTATAACCACGTTGAATAATCCCCTGAAAATCTTGATCGGTTAAATTCTTCCAACCAGGCAATGCCTTATATACTGGCTTGCAATGACGGGTGATATTTAAATCCGCTGGTAATTCTTTCACAATACTATTCTTGTATTTATAATGAGTCGCTACCGGAATAGTTTTTAAGCCACCGAGGACATCAATTTTAGTAATGGCTAAAGCCGTTAAACCATTAATTCTACAAGCGTACCGCAATTGCACTAAATCCACCCAACCGCATCGCCGTGGCCGACCCGTAGTAGTACCGTACTCTTGACCGCGTTCACGTAGGTAGGCGCCTAGTCGCTGATTAGCTTCAGTGGGTACTGGACCAGACCCGACCCGAGATAGGTAGGCTTTAACTACGCCAACAATTTCATCAATACATTTTGGCCCCACGCCCACTCCAGTACAAGCTGCTCCAGCAATAGTATTGGAAGACGTAGTGTGTGGATAAGCGCCGTGATCATTATCTAGCATGGTGCCTTGAGCACCTTCAAACAACACTTTCTTTTTAGCTTGGATAGCTTGATTTACTTCTAAGGATACGTCTCCTACATACGATTTTAAGCGCTTGCCATAATTAAGGTATGTGCGATAAATTTCGTTTTTATTTAAATTTATTTTTTGTTTGTAGAGTTTAGTTAACGTGTTACGCTTTAGGTCAAATAATTGATCAAATTTCTCTTTGAAAATTTTTGGATTCATTAAATCGATGATGCGAATGCCAGATCGTTCGGCTTTATCAGCATACGCTGGGCCAATACCACGCCGAGTGGTACCAGCGGCTAAACCGCCTTTATATTCATCAATCATGCCATCCATAATAATATGAAACGGAAAAATCACATGGGCTCGTTCAGAAATTAACATATTCAATTTCATCCCCTTACTTTCAAAATTATCCATCTCCGAAATTAACACCTCTGGGTCAATCACCATGCCATTGCCTAACACTACTCGTTTATTCGGGTACAGCACACCAGAAGGTAATAAATGTAATTTATACACTGCACCTTCTACCACTAAAGTATGTCCGGCATTGTTGCCCCCTTGAAACCGCACTACATAATCGGCTGAGCCAGTGAGGTAATCAATGATTTTGCCTTTACCTTCATCGCCCCATTGGGCACCAATCACCATAATTGTGCGTGCTTTGTTGAACATAGTGTTATTGTTTAGCTTGTTTAATAGTACATTGAATTGTATTGTCGATTAATTTTGCCACGGTTAATGGCCCCACTCCGCCCGGCGTAGGAGTAACCACGCTAGCTTTTTTAGCTACTGAAGCAAAATCAATATCACCATACATTTTACCAGCTTGAAATGATACTCCAGCATCCACCACCACTACGCCACGTTTTACCATCTTACCAGTTAAAATGGGATGTTTGCCAACCCCCGTTACAATAATATCCGCTGCTTTCGTATATTCTGCTAGACTGGGCGTTGAACGATTTAACACCGAAACTGTAGCTTGCTCATGCATTAATAAATTCGCTAACGGTTTGCCCACTAACGCACCCGCTCCAATCAGTACAACTTTTTTACCTTTTACTACCACCTGATGATATTTTAAAATTTCTAAAATAGCACCTGGCGTTGGTGGAGTGAGCCAATAACTCCCACTAATCAATTTGCCTAAATTCGTTTGTGTTAAACAATCTACATCAATTTGAGGATGAACTGCTTCTAAAATTTTTCCAGTGTTAATTTGCTTCGGTAAAGGTAGCTGTACAATTAAACCGGTTAAGCCATAGCGCTTAGTTTGTAATTGTTTTACTACTTTCAAGAGTTGATCGGTAGTAGTAGTAGCTGGCAATGTTTTTAATAAAAACCCAACTCCAATGGTTTTTGCCGCCTCCCCTTTACGCCGTACATAGGTGTGCGATGGTTGATCGTTACCTACTAATATTACGCCCAGTTTAGGCTGTTGCCCATGTTGCACTAACTCAGTCACCTGCTTGGATAAGCGCTGATAAATCTGCTGAGCAATAACTTTCCCGTCGACAATTTTAGCCATAAAAAATTCCCCTATTCGGGGATAATTGCGGATAAATATCCTGATTCACTATAACACTCTATAAATTTTTGGCAAGGGAAGCCGAATTGATTCAATGCATTTGCCTATTTACATTTTAGTTGATACAACAATAATATATGCATCCCTTTGAATTACGCTCCCGACGTCATCCAGAAAAAACACACCTATTTTTACCGGAAGATCATCTCGAATTATGGAAATTAACTAATCATCCTGATAAAGGATTATCTGCTCTACGTGATGCTGATCAATTAGCAGTGGCTGACATGTTTATTCTCAATGCTGTGCGATAATCTTCCCATTACTAAAGAATGTTTTTACTTGAATGCTCCACCTAAAAATTATGGAAAACTAAGATTACACAGTAAGCTTTTAGAAAGATTTTTTCTGCACTTAGACGGAGATGTAAGGCCGGCTACACAGGAAGTTAGTGCCATTTTACAAGTATCAGATTATACTGCTAAATTACCATCAGAGCGTGGTACTCAAGCATTTTATCACAATTTAGGCTATCAACTAGGACACATGGGTATACCAATTATCGTTGGGCAAAAAAATCCAGCTAGCTTAGGATATTTTATGCATCGCGTTGGCCAAATGCCAGTTGCTTGCTTAAAACCAGAATGGTTACAACTCATTCCACACATTGCCCCTATTAAAAATAAAACTCAACCAGATTTATTAAAGCATTTTTCCGATTTTTCTTTTACAGTTCAAATCCATAATCAGGCCCCTGAAGCAATTGTTGATCCAAAGTTTTTACCACAATTAAATCAACTTCAAGATATCTTCAATAAAATGTCACCTGCAGAACGTCGCTTAGAATATCATCAACAAGTAAAAAATATTTTTAGCATGTCTAAATAATGAGTTGTAAATGATTGACATTCATTAGTGGTCATCGTACTCTAGAGTGATATGACCTTACCACAACCTCTTAAACGCCTTCTGCCCATTATTTTAGTAGTGTTGGGCATAGCCCTGTTAATCTATTTAATTGCTTGGCAGCCCGCTACTAGCACTAAAGCTTATACTACCTACACGGTAACGAAAAAAGATGTGCAGCGCACCATTCAAGCCACTGGCTTAGTGGTAACTAAACCAATAGATAATGCAGCCAAAAAAGTGGTGCAATGGTATGTTAGTGAAGATCAAGTGCAAGCTTTAAAAGATGTAGGGGATGATAATAATGTCACGCTGGAGCTTAGCGCGCTAGATACAACGGCCGATGGTAAAATTCACTCGATTGCCGACCAGCCCAGGATAACCGGTGACACCACCGATTATGAAGTGGTAGTAACTTTTAATGATGACCCAGACGGCTTATTAGATGGTATGCATGCCGATGTGACAGTGGTACTAGAAACTAAAAATAATGTCTTAGCCGTACCAAATAGTAGCCTCACCAAAACTGACGATACCTACTCGGTAACTATCCTACATGAGGAACGCCGCATTTATTTAAAACGGCTAGGGATTGATAAATCAGAGCAAGCTGTAGAAGCCAAGACCGTTGAGATTGGTCTCGAGGGTAATGCGTATACCGAAATTACTTCCGGTATCACCGACGGTACCGTTATTGTCACCGACTAACATGATTCGGGTTGAGGACCTTACTAAAATATTTACCATGGGTGATGTGCAAGTGAAAGCCTTGTGTGGTTTAAGTTTTACCATTGCCGATGGTGAATTTGTGGGCATTATGGGTAAAAGCGGATCGGGTAAATCTACCTTGTTGCGCCAGCTGGGTTTACTAGATGATCCTACTAGTGGAGAAATCTATTTTGATGAGCGCAATACTCGCGAATTATCGGATTTGGAACGATCACAATTTCGCTTACACCATTTAGGGTATATTTTTCAAGAATACGCCTTAATTCCTGAACTAACTGCTTTAGAAAATGTGATGCTACCGGCCATGATGAAGGGCGGGAAAAAAAGTAGTAACCAGGATAAAGCTAAACAACTGTTAGCGACAGTACACCTAGGCGATCGCTTACACCACCGCCCTAAACAATTATCCGGTGGCCAACAACAACGCGTGGCCATTGCTCGGTCGCTGATGAATAATCCAAAAGTATTATTTGCCGATGAGCCAACAGCAAATTTAGATACCGCTTCTACTAAAGTAGTAATGGAGACGTTTCAAAAATTAAATAAAACTATGCAACAGACGATCGTGTTAGTAACACACGAACCAGATAATCAGACGTATGTAGACCGAATGATTATTATGAAAGATGGCAAACTCCATGGTAAATAATGCACGACACAATTTACATCATTGGACTGTGGGAGTTTTTCTCGCACAACGTTCGTTAAGTCGTGGCAATATAGGTACTGTCGTGATGACAATTTTCATGTTAGCTTTAATCTTTGTAAATTTGATTTTTTTAACTTCTATTATCCAAGGTTTTTCCGTTACAGCTAATCAACAAATTATCGACACTACTACCGGTGAGATCTTAGTAGAGCCTTCGTCGGGGGATAATTATACTAATCATAGCGCTCAAGTAGTACATGATTTAGATTTAGTAGCTGCAGTACAACAAATTAGTCCGCGCACCAATTTTTCCGCTGAACTCGATTTTAACAGCAAACAAGGTTCCTATCGCGGCATTGCTGTATCTCCAGAAGCAGAAGCGGCGGTTACAACCGTGGCACAACAATTAACTACTGGGCGATGGTTACGCCCCAATGACACCAATGCTATTGTGATTGGCAAGCAAGTTGCAGGTGCTCCTGGAGCCGAATTATATGCCTATTCTCTTAAAGGAGTGGGGCTGAATGATGTTGTTACATTAAAATATACTAATGGTTTTAAAAAAGATTATACTGTTGTGGGCATTTATAATACCAACTTTGTGCAAGCAGATAATCGCTTTTTTATTAGTCAGCATGAATACGATACATTGTTTCCTGAACTCAAAAATCACTCTTCGGAATTTGCTTTAAAATTAGCGTCGGGAGCTGATGTTGATACCACAGTTAAAGCTATTCGACAACTGAATATCTCTGATCATATCCGCACCTGGCGTGATACCGCTGGTCTTACTGCTAGTTTTACTAATAGCTTTGATATCATCAATTATATCGTTAGTTTTGTAGCCATCATTGTAGCTGGTATTACTATCTTTATAGTAATGTATGTGGACGTTATTAATCGTCGTAAACAAATTGGTATTTTGCGCGCTATTGGTATTAGCGAACTAGCTATTGCTATTTCGTATATCCTGCGAGCATTATTTTATGCGATTATTGGTATTAGCTTAGGCTTCATCATATTTAAATTGATATTGGTACCAATGTTTATTACTAGACCATTAAAACTACCTATTGGTAACGTATCACTAACTATTACAAACTCTATATTGTACATTCGTGCTAGTTCTATTATTATCGTATCGTTACTAGGTGCTTATATTCCTATTGCACGCACTTTGCACATGCGTATTATTGATGCAATTTGGGGAGAATAAAAACCCCGGTTGTACCGGGGTTTTTATAGGAACTATGATCGGAGATACTAGTTCTGATACATTGGGCTATAGTAATTTTCAGATTCCAGAGTATTTACCATTTGTTGAGCTTTTAAAATATACCCAGATACTAGTGCCATCCGGCGAGCCGCTTGGTTGTAATTTTTTAAAGCGGTATCCGTATCACCCGATGCTAACGCGGTATTACCGGCACTGTAAGCATCCTCAGCATAATTATAGGCTTCTTGAGCTTGATTTAACCGAGTTTGTAGCTTAGTAGTATCTTGTCCCATGCCTTCATAAGCCGTTTCAGCACGTTGTAAAGCATTCAACGCAATTTGATTATAATTTAAATTGGCATCTAGTTTTTCTTTTAACACTAGCCGTACCATGGTGGCAAAAGATGTTTGATTGTCTTCATTGCCGAGATAAGCAATCATAGTATTAAGCTGTGCGGTTAACGCGGCGTTGGCCTGAGCTGCAGTATAACTACCAGCGGCATATTGAGTTTGAATAGCCTCTACATCAGTTTCATAATCTAACAACTGCGCCTGAGTATCTTGTAACGCCGCATACATAGTGGCTTTTTCTTTAGCGCTGGCAAATAATACATAAGGCACATAGGTTTTAGCATCATATACTGCTTGTTCAGCATCATCTAAAAAACCACTAACCGATGTATAACGTTGTGTATACACCGCCGCCGACTGTTCATTGGTTAAATTGGTAGCTGCTTTGGCTAACGCTGCTTCTAAATTATCAATGCCCGTGCTGAGCTTGCTAGCTTGAGTGGGTTGAGCTACGCTCACAGCTAAAACAGCTGCTAACATAGCGCTTCCAAAGTAATACTTTTTCATATTCATAGAATATGTAATTAAAACGAATTAACTATTAACCTAACAATAAGTAATGATACTCTTTAATAATGAAAAAGTCAATCCATTAATGAATCTTCTGCATTGACAAGGCTAATTTTGCTTTGTATGGTAATTGAACTGGCCGACGTGGTGAAATTGGTATACACGCTAGCTTTAGGAGCTAGTCCCGCAAGGGTTGAGGGTTCGAGTCCCTCCGTCGGCACCAGAACACTTGGTTCAAGCCGAGATGGCGAAATTGGTAGACGCACTAGCTTCAGGTGCTAGCGGAAGCGATTCCATGGGGGTTCAAATCCCCCTCTCGGCACACTTTACATCATTGTATGATATTTTAATAGTTTTACAGTTGACATAAAAAAATTTTTATCCTATCCTGGTCGCGCCATGAAAGGAGGTGATAGTCATGGCATTGCCAGAAAGACCTCCCTGGCCCACCGATCGCACAGAATAGTGCGGGCGGTGGGCGGGAAG
>CAZZNZ010000025.1:0-8069 GCA_964655875.1 uncultured Gammaproteobacteria bacterium
CGCGCACGAGTGGCTAAAGAAATTTCACCACTATTACTTTGTAACTCTTCTAAGATAGTTGAGTAATCAGTAGGATCCACCACAATAGCTACATCTTTAAAATTTTTAGCGGCCGCGCGCACCATGGCTGGACCACCAATATCAATATTTTCCACAATCAAGTCTTCGGTAGCGCCAGGTTTCATGACCGTTTCGGCAAAGGGATATAAATTTACTACCACTAAATCAATCTGTTCAATGCCATGGTCTTGCATCGCCTTTACATGTTCCGCATTATCACGTTTGGCTAAAATGCCACCATGAATTTTCGGATGTAACGTTTTTAAGCGGCCATCCATCATTTCCGGAAAACCCGTCAAATTATCCACCGCTCGCACTTGAATACCACGCTCTTCTAATCGATCAGCCGTACCGCCGGTAGACACCACTTCAATGCCCATGCCAGTTAATTGCTGACAAAATGGTACAACCCCTTCTTTATTGGACACACTGACCAAAGCGCGTTTAATCATGCTCTAGTTGTAACGTATTTTTTTCATCATGTCTACTCTTTGCCGTAACAAGCTAGCTGTGCCAATATCAGATCGGTGAAATACAGGGCCGGTGATTTTTTGAATCTCACGTTCTACATTTTGTTCCGCCTCAGCTAAGGTGTTTCCCTTGCCAACTACGGCAATTGTGCGTGAACCTTTCTCGAGTAAGCCTTGGACCGTCTGGTCTACCGATGCATAAAATAGCTGCACGTTGGTCTGATCCACGGCACTCACATTAATCAGTTGATCTTTTACCGGTTTAATCGGATAGCCTTCGGGTACCACATATTTACAAACTGAGGCCTGCTGAGTAAAGTGAATATCTAACTGATCTAACGTTTGATGAAGTATTGCCTGCGTAATTGTTACTAAATCTGTTTGAAGTAACGTAATTAAATTCATTACTTCTGGATCACCGAACCGAACATTATATTCGATTAATTTTACACCGTTCTTTACGGCTATAAATCCACCATAAACAATGCCTTTATACTCCTGATCTAGCTCTTGTTGTAGAGCTTGGACCACTTGTTCATTAATTTTTTCGGCGGCAGTAATATCAGCTGTCGTTAAAAATGGTAATGAATGGTTAGTGTCGCTATAGGAACCCATCCCCCCGGTATTTGGGCCGGAGTCTCCTTCATACGCCCGCTTATGATCTTGCACCGCTGGCATATGTTTTAAAGTTTTACCATCGGAAAAACTCATCAACGAAAATTCTTGACCAACTAATTTCTCTTCAATCACTATCTGTTTGGCACCAATAGTAAACAGCTTTTCACAATACTCTAGAACACCAGCTCGATCTTGAAAATGTTCACCCATCACTCGCACTCCTTTACCGCCAGTTAAACCATCTGGCTTCACTACGATGTTATCTCGTAAACTAGCGCTAAATTCAGCTATCCCCGCTAAACTGGTAAAAACTTGATATTTTGGCGAAGCATCAATATGATATTTTGTAACCAATTGACGTGTAAACCCTTTAGAAGATTCGAGTTGTGCTAAAGCTTGAGTTGGTCCAATACACCGAATACCTACTGCTTCTAAGGCATCGACTATACCGGCAGCTAATGGATCTTCCGGGCCAATCCAAGCAATGTTAATTCCGCGTTGCTTGGCCCAAGCTGTTACCACGGTTACATCCGTAACACTGCCTCGCCCTATTTCCTTCGTTAAGTTTTGAATGCCTGGATTCAGGGTTGGGCCATAGTTATATAATGCTACTCCAACATGCTGAGCCAGCTTCCAGAGTAAAGCATGTTCACGAGCTCCAGAACCTACTACTAATAGTTTCATATAAAAATGTATTAACAATGACCAGTATTAACATCGCCTAATCGATGCTGTTCAATGGTATGTAATAATTGTTTAGTAACCTCAAGAGTAGGGTATTTATTTGTCCAACAGGCATTGCAAAACTGATTCACTGGCCCCTTTGCTACACGCACAGCGTCTTGTAGGTCTTCGATGGTTTGATACATTAAATAGTCGGCGCCAATGCGTAAACGAATAGCTTCTATTAAATCCTTGGTTGATTTTACCTGATTGGCAATGAACTCTTGGCGAGTTGGCATATCTACGCCATACACACATGGCGCAATTACAGGTGGCGCTGCCGATACTACATACACTTTATTCGCTCCCGCTTCACGCAACATCTTAATAATTTCTTTTGAGGTATTACCGCGTACAATACTATCATCAAGCAGTAACACATTTTTACGTCGAATTTCTAGTGGTTGTGGATTTAATTTATAGCGCACCGATTTTTTACGCTTGGTGTCGCCGGCCATAATAAATGTGCGGCCAATAAAATTATTTTTTACCAACCCTTCACGATATTTAATGCCAAGCTCGTGAGCTAACGCTAAAGCAGCAGTATTGGAGGTAGCTGGCGCTGGAATTACTACATCAATTTTTAATTCAGCTAAATGGGGCTTAAGCCGTATTGCTAATTTTTCACCCATGCGTAAACGCGCTTTATACACACTAATATTATTCATAATTGAATCTGGTCGCGCAAAATAGACATATTCAAATAAACAGGGTTTCCAATCACCGGTAGTTACTACCTGGCGATGCAGCTTACCACGTTGATCAATAAAAACAGCTTCTCCTGGTTTCATATCATCAACGTATGTAAATTCTAACATCGTGAACATCACGCTCTCTGAAGTAATAATATAATCGATTTTACCATTTCGAACACGTTTACCTATAATTAATGGCCGAATCGCTTTGGGGTCACGAAACGCTACCATACCATGATCAGCAATATACGTAATTGTTGCGTAAGCGCCTGTACAACGTTGATGAACAGCCTTAACTGTTTCAAACACAGCTTTAGTAAACGGCAATTTAATGCGCTTATTTAATTCTTGAGCGAATACATGTAACTGAGCTTCAATATCGCTATTAGCATTCAATTTAACTAGATCCTTGACTTGTAATTCTTTTTTTAGTGCGGCAAAATTAGTGAGATTACCATTAAATACCATACTAATTCCGTAAGGTGAATTTACCGTAAATGGCGCAGAATCATCTACAGTGCTGCCGCCAGCTGTAGCATAGCGAATAAAGCCTAAACCACGATTACCTGTTAATCGACTAATATTACCTTGGTTAAAGACATCTCGAACGAAGCCTAAACCGCGTTTGCTATGAAATTTATTGTCATAAGTGACCATACCACAAGCATCGTGGCCACGATGCTGTAAAGCAATCATGCCATCATAAAGATCTTGGGCAATAGGGGTTGAAGATGATCCGTAGATACCGATTACACCACACATGGATAGGTTGTACCATATTCAATGGAATTCGTAAACACTACACCCGAAATTTACCAAAATTTTCGCAGACCATTTAATTCGGATTCAAAAGCACGCACCCGTTGCTGCAAACGTTCCAGATCTTGCTCAACTTCACGCACATGAGCTAGTTCATTAAGACTACGATACTTAGCAATTTGTACATTAGCGTGTTGAATTTCACTTTTTAGCACGTCAATTCGACCAACTAATTCTTCAATTTTACGTTTGGCTACTAATTTATTCATTATTTCACATTTTTACTATCCTATTTTTCTCATCTACTCACTTCCCTCCTAATGAAGGGGTGGGAGAAGGCTGAGAGAGAAGATAGGCTATTTGACTGTAGGGATTATAGAATAGATACGTCTGCAACATTTGACTAACTTGCTGTAACCGCTCCGTTATATCTGTAGTCGCTGGTAAAGTAAATTTCCAGATTATGCCTTGCAAACAATTTTCTAATTCAGTAACGTTATACTGATGATGTAGCTGCTGTATAGCATATTTACCGATATAATCCGTGATGTCTCGAACCAAAACTGTTACGGTAGTGTTATCCGGTTGCCATTGCAATTGGTAGTGATCGAGCTGTGGCTGAAATAAAACGCTAGAATTGATAATGGTTTTCATTAACTCGGTCACGCGTTCCGTTGGAGCATCATGCCACACCTCCCAATACTGTTGACACTGTACATGGACGTTAAACCCAGCCCGTTGTAACACCGTTTCAGCCGATCGACTAGCGGCTTGTGTTTGCGCTGTTTGCACGTAAAAATCAAGACTTTCTATTGCGGATTGGTAACGCCGAATAATAATAGGGTTAGGATGCCACGGTAATGGTTGGGTGATTGGTGTAATAGGTTGCGCCAAACTCTGCCGTAACCCCTGAAATAATACTGCGCCCTGTTCATCACGTTCTAGCTCTGGAATATATCCCACGACATTACCAGTTGGGTTGCATAATCCAGCAATGCTCGCTTGTGAACCGTTTGGATTCACTGGAAAATCATTCTCTACCGTCCCGCTGGCTGTACAATACTTAAACAGAATTTGCTGGTTACGTTCTAGTGCGTTTAATAAATCTAGTGGAAATACAAACGCTCCCGCTCGATCGTTCACTTGAGCTGGCAAAATAGCGTTCAATGCTAACTGTGACGTAAATACTGAGCGTTGTGTTGGAGCTATATACTTGATATGTACTGCGCTATGATATAATCCTACCCCCATAATACCTTGTGTTTTACTACGTACATTAGTGGTAAGTGCGCCAGCTAATCCTAATGGAGTGGCTCCGGGTAACAACCCAGCCTCTACTAAGATGTTACAACCGTTACCAATGCCTAAGATGGGTTTGCCCTGCTGAGCTGCTTGGCATAATTGTTGCATCACGGGAGTGTGCGCTGCTATTACACCTGCTCGAATTCTATCTCCAAAACTAAAACCGGCTGGCAATATAAACGCATCATATTGACTAAGCGATTCCGTAGTATTCCACAACACTCGTTGATAAGATAGTCCAACCGCTAATAGTGCGTGCTGTACCTGTGGCACACCAGTAGTGCCTGGAAAATAGATAATGGCGACCCGAAACATATTTTTAAGATACTAATTGTGATCCGTTTTGTAAACTTAATTATAACCTAAGCCGCTTTAGCAACAGCTCCAGCCACATACTTAAGTAAACGCGGATCAAATGGTTTAGGTAATAAATAGTCTGGACCGAACGTTAGTTGTTTTAATTTATAAGCGCGCAACACGCTAGCTGGCACCGGCCGATACGCTAATTCAGCTAAAGCATAGGTGGCGGCTAGCTGCATTTTCATCGTAATACATGGAGCATGTACATCCAAAGCACCACGAAAAATAAACGGAAACCCAAGCACATTGTTAATTTGATTAGGATAATCACTCCGACCAGTGGCTAAAATTAAATCTGGACGAGTACGTTTGGCCACTGAATAAGCAATTTCTGGATCCGGGTTGGCTAACGCAAACACAATGGGTTTTGGTGCCATCGTCATTAGCATGTCTGGCGTAACAATATTCCCTACTGATAATCCTACCAACACATCAGCGCCAACCATCGCTGTATCAAGCTGACTAATCGTTTGCTTATGGATAACCGTAATGTTACTAGGTTTCACTCCTAACGTAATATAATACTTTTTACAAGCGGTGCCCGCTGCGCCAGCGCCAATAAACACAACCTTAATTTTCTTGATATGCTTACCGGTTAGCTCTACTGCATTTAATAAGGCGGCGCCAGATACAATGGCAGTGCCATGTTGATCATCATGAAACACTGGAATGTTACACCGTTTTTGTAGCTGCTCTTCAATATAAAAACAATCCGGAGCGGCGATATCCTCTAAATTAATGCCTCCAAAACTGTGTTGTAATCGAGCTACAGTATCTACAAATTGATCAGGATCTGTTTCTGCCACTTCTAAATCAAACGCATCAATGCCAGCAAACTGTTTAAACAACACGCATTTTCCTTCCATCACTGGTTTACTAGCCAAGGGACCGGTATTACCCAAGCCTAATACTGCCGTGCCATTAGTAATCACCGCTACGAGATTGCCCTTATTAGTATACTGGTACGCTGACACAGCATGTTGTTGAATCGCCCGTACGGGTTCGGCTACACCCGGAGTATACGCCAATGACAATGCTCGTTGCGTGTGGCATGGTTTAGTAACTCGCGTACCAATTTTACCGGCCGGTATTTTACTATGATATTTTAAGGCTGCACTAGATTGCATCATAATTTTTTAATATTTTGTTTGGATTTTGTTTCCACCATTTTAAATAAACTATTTCCATGAATATCCATCTCACAAATCACGGGAAAATCTTTTACTTCTAGCTCCCAAATAGCATCCGTCATACCAAATTCCTGCTTATACACATTTACCACTTTTACAATACAGTGGGCATATAATACCGCTGCTCCGCCAATAGCAGCACAATACATGCCGTATCCAATTAAAGCTTGCTGTACAACATTATCCATGCCCCCTTTACCCACAATGGCACGAATGCCGTACCGCTGAATTAACCGCGGTGTATATAAATTTAATCGTGCACTGGTAGTTGGTCCGGCGGCTAAAATTTTAATAGCTTTACCTACATGCTGATACATTGGCCCACAATGATATACCACTGCCCCGTGTAACGGTTTAAAATCGTGTTGCAATAACCAACGATGCGCTTTATCCCGCGCCGTAAAAAACCGTCCGGTAAACAACACTTCATCGCCGGTATATACACGCTTTAACTGAGCAACTGTGGGCTGAGTAGAAAGATGTGTGGTGGCCATTACGGTAAAGTTAACGTAGCTCGCCGCATGCTCCAACAGCCAATTGATACTCCCACAAACCAAGAGGCTGGATGCACATAACGTACGGTACACTTCACTGCTAAAGCTGTGTTCGTTCCTCCTATGCCCATCGGCCCAATACTTAGTTGATTCATTTTACGTAATAACCGTTTTTCTAAGGCGGCTAATTTAGGTTCGGGATTATGACTCTTTAGTGGTAATAAATGCCGATTTTTGGCACGATAACTAGCTTCCTCCATATTGCCACATACTGCTACGCCAATAATATACGGCGGACAACCCCGACCCTGGGCTTTCATCACAGCATCTAACACACAACGTTCAATGCCAGCTAAATCACGCTCAGCATGAATATGAACATCGGGCAATTGATACACGCGTGATACATTTTCTGAGCCGCCACCCTTGAGTAATAATTGAATCACCGTGCGATCTTTAGTTTCTTTAAAATAAATTACGGGATAATTCCCAACTACTTTGCCTTGAAGAATATCTAAAGCGTTTGCTCGCAATGGCACAGTTTTAGTAGCCTCGGTAGTAGCATCTTTAATAATGCGTTTTAATTCTAGTTGTTTATATTTTTTACTTTGATACTGCACATAGACCAACGGAATTCCTGTATCTTGACATAATGGTGCTTGTTCAGTTTTAGCAAGCTCAATATTACGCAACATCATTTTGAGTATATGCTTAGCGCGAGGCTCACGTTCACGCCTTAAACTACGCTGTAAGGCAGCTACAACATCGTGCGGTAATTCATGAATCGCCACGCGATACAGTTCCACCATGGCATTGCGCAACGCATTAGCAGTTGGCTTACCAGTAAAAGTGAGTTGGTTGCCTTGTTGAGTTAACATAGTAATGATTAAGAAAGTAATAACTATAGCACACCAGGCCAACCACGCAACCAGGCCTCCGCCAAAGCACCTACCGGCATTGTAATGATAGGCGTTTGACCACGCTGGATACTAAACACTTCATTATCTTGAATTTGACCGATAGCATAACACTCCACTTGATTCGCTACAGCATGACGCTGTACTGAAGACAGTAATCTAGAATCAATTTCAAACACAAACCCTCCCGTTTCTGTAAACAATTGTTGAGTAACCGTTAAAATCTGTTCGGGTAAATTAGCCAAATCAACCTTAATGCCCGTACGCAAATCTCCGTTAGGACCGTAGCACATATCTGCCAAGGTTTTTAATATGCCACCACGTCCAATCACATGGCAGGTAGGTACTAGGCGTTGGTTGATTAACTCCGACATAAACTTTAACTGACGTTGCACTTGAGTAATATCAGGTTGAGGTAGCAAACTACCTAGTTCATTATAGATATTGTATAACAATGATCCACCAAGTTCATTACGGCGAG
>CAZZNZ010000026.1:0-8027 GCA_964655875.1 uncultured Gammaproteobacteria bacterium
CGAAGCTGTCTACAAGATTAGTATTCATAGACTCCTAGCAGACCACTAGGTTGATAGGCCGCAGGTATAAGTGTAGTAATACATTGAGCCGAGCGGTACTAATAAGTCATTTCATCCCGACATATGGTTGGTGAATCCAACTACATTTTATCTCTCGCTAGCATCCAATCTCTAAACAAGTAGAAATGTGTTAGCAGTAGAGAGTGATATTGTCCTGGTGATTCAAACGAGAGGGCCACACCCGTTCCCATTCCGAACACGGCAGTTAAGCCTCTCAGTGCCGATGATACTTACCAAGGGAAAGTAGGTCATCGCCAGGACAATGTTACTCTCTTTTTTGTTTTTAAAAAAAATACCAGGCCAGTATTTATTATTACGAAAAATTTTTTATTGCGCCATGTGCTAGCTACACAACCTATTTCTTTTGTGTTATAATTTTCTTACTATATGCGGCAATTTCTGCTTAGCGTAATTGAAAAAAACAAATACAAAATTCAACAATCAAATCACTTGATTGCTCGTTTTGTTTACGGGGCAATTTTGTTGTTTTGTCAAAGCCTGTTGGCATTGTACAATATTTATGTACTGGTATTCCGTCCGGCTACGGTGAGTTTTCAGGATTTTCATGAAATTCATCATAATGGATATACTGCGTCTTATTCTCAGCATGTACAGTATCAAAAACGCACTCGGTTAGGTGTAGGCGGTTCGGCTGCTTTAATTTTAAGCGTAGTGATCGTTCAGGGGGTGTTATCAAGTTATTATGCCAGTTTGGCTGATGGACTAGCTACTACTCCAGACGCTCCATCTATTTCTTCGCCCTGGAATAATAGCTATAATAATGCGCTAACACTAACGATTACCGGATCCACCTATACTTCTGGAGATGGCTCGCCACATCTATCTAGTGATTGGCAGATTGTTACTAATAGTAGCGATCCAAGTGCTACACAGGTATGGGCATCTAACGGCGATGCTACTAATAAAACAAGCATTGCCGTTCCAGGAGGCATACTACAAAGCAATACACAATATTATGCACGAGTACGCTACACTAATACTACCGGATCATCAGCTAATTCTGATTGGATAGCATTTACAACCGCCTACAATTATTCCAGTTCCACCGTGAACTGGAATTTTAACAATGACACACAATATAGCTATAATGGTTCGTATGTTTCGGTAAATGCCAGTAGTAATGGGTTAGCTAAATTAACCGATCAAGGCGGGGGAGTGTATGTTAATCCAGCCTGGGGACAGAATTTTTTATCTGATTGGAATTATCGTAAAGTACTCACAGTTACTAACACCACCGCCAACACTTTAACCGATTATCAAGTGCGAGTGAGTGTGCCATATGTGGCGCAAATGCAAGCTGATTTTGATGATATTCGATTTACAGACAGCACCGGACAAACAACGCTAGATTATTGGCTAGAAAGTAAAGTCAATTCATCTACCGCTACTTTTTGGTTAAAAGTGCCAACCATTCCAGCCTCCGCTGCCGCTTCTTTATATCTGTATTATGGAAATGATACGGCAGTATCTGCTTCCGATAAAGATAATGTGTTTTTGTTTGCTGAAGATTTTAGTGGCGATACTACGCTTACCAGCCGAACCGGTGAATTTACTTCACGGATTTTTGATAATGGTTCAGCAACAAATTGGAGCACATTCGCCTGGACGCCAGAGTTTCCAGCATTTAAAGAATTGCCAAATAGCGCTGTTTCGGAAACAGCATATCCGGAGGGGAATATGAGTATGGCAAATAATGCTATTTTGCTACATCTGAATCAAGCCTCTATTTCTAATGGCACAGTCTTAACCCAAAATTCTGGTAATGTATATACGGCATCGTATGTGAGTGACAATGGCGCTACTAATAAATCTGTTACGGGCAAATTTTCTACCGGTGTAACTATGGATGGATCCGGTGATTATATCTCTATTCCGCAATCTACAAATTTAATTAGCGGCACAGGCAATTTTACCATTTCTGAATGGGTAAAATTTCCAGATACAAGCACGAAAAACTTATTAGCCTTCCGTGGCCCCAATAACGATAATTGGCAATTCTATTTTTCGGGCAGCACATTAAATATTTCGGGCGGTGGCAGTGGTTTTTTAAGTAATTCATGGGCGCCTTCGCTTAACACATGGTATCACGTGGTGTACACACGCGTTGGAAACAGTTGGAAAACCTATGTCAATGGCGTACAGGTGGGTACCACGGTTACCGATAGTAGAAGTATCGCTGCAAGTCAAACCAATTTTAATATTGGAACGATCGGTGATGCTAACGGTCAATTTATGAACGGCTCTGTAGATGAAGTGGCAATTTTTAACCGTGGTCTTTCAGATGCCGAAGTGTTAGATCTTTATAAACGTGGTGCTGTGCGTATGCAATTTCAAGTGCGTTCTTGTAATGATGCCAGCTGTTCAGGCGAAGCATTTGTCGGGCCAGACAATACCGCCGCTACCTATTTTGAAGAGATGAACTCAAATACTGCGAATTTACCATCGGCGTCTCTTTCCAGTATAGTGAATAATCGATATATTCAGTACAAGGTAATTTTGAATGCCGATACTGCCACATATTATCCTCAATTACAAAATGTTTCTATTACCCCAGAAACTGGAAGTACGCAAAGTGATTCAACAAATGATGCCGCCGGATTCGGAGGGGGCACACACGCGTCTACTACATGGAATGAAGAAGCGTTGCTTATTAAACTACAAGCAGGACAAACTAGCGGTAACTGGAGCAGTCCAATAATTGATGCTGCAACCAATACCAACTGGAACATCTTTGCGCCGGTAACAACTTTCCCTACTTATAAAGAGCTGCCTAACAACCAAGGGGTAGAAACAGCGTACTCTAGTCGCAATGCAAGTATGGTTAGCAACAATTTGTTGATGCACTTTAATGAAGGTGCCGCAGCAACATTGTTTAATGATGCTTCTGGTGCGCGCTCACCTGGCATTGCGCTCAATGTGGGCGCGACTTCGGGTAATTTTACTTCTCGTATTTTTGATGCCGGCAGTAGTACAAGTTGGAACACATTAAACTACACAAATATTTATCCGCTTGGAAAGCAATTGCCAGATAGCGATGGCGTGGAAACTGGGTATACCACAGGGAATGCTGATATGAGTAACAACGTTCTGCTATATCATTTGAATGAATCATCAGGTACGTTGATAGATACATCTGGTAATAACCATCACGCCACAGCAACTGGCGGCGTAACCTATTCTGTCGCATCACCGCTTTCAACCGGATTGGCATTGAACGGCTCCACTGGCTATATTAGCACACCTGATTCAGCAGAATTTACGCTTGGAACAAATGCCTTCACGATTGAAACTTGGGTAAGCTTTGAAAATATTACTAATTCTCCAAGTATTATTTCGCAAGATCCCGGGCCAGGCAACCTAAATAAATGGATATTATATCAAAATGCCTCCGGTGCATTGGTATTTCATGTAAACAATGGATCTGGAAATGATATTATTTCGTATGCGTTAAATCCAACGTTATCAACGTGGTACCATGTTGCGTTAACGCGTTCTGGGAGTACGTTTACGTTATATGTGAATGGTACTCCTGTTGCTACAGCAACTAATGCTATTTCTATTCCCGACTCTACCGGAGCTGTGGCGATTGGTTTTTCAGAAAGTAGTTCGTATTTAAATGGCAAGGTGGATGAATCAGCAATATTTACCCGCGCACTTTCGACGGATGATATCATGTGGCATTATCGTCGTGGTGCGGCCACTACAAAATTTCAAGTGCGTTCTTGTGATGATACTGTATGTAGCGGAGAAAATTTTACTGGCCCAGGCGGAACAACCAGTGCTACAAATTCTGCGTTAGATTTTGATGTTGCTGATGAAGGTCAATTTACACAGGAAGATGCTGGCAGTGGCACGGATTTTATTGATGGCGTAAGCCTGTTAAAAGGCACTCCTGTTGCCAGTGTAAAAACCTTACTGCATTTAGATGGTAATGTAACAGAAAGTGGTAACGGCGGTGCCACGTGGACCAATTCTGGCGTTACGTTTACCAGCGCTACAGACGGTAAATTTAATCAAGCAGGAGTATTTAATGGCGGTTATTTGGATACTGCGTATTCCACTAATTATGATTTAGGAACTACATTTACTATTGATTTTTGGATAAAACCTACTGGCACGAGTATGGGCAGGATATTTTCTACACGTAGTGGCGGCGGTGGTTTTGAAATTAGTTACCACGGAGGCGCCAATAGCAGCGTGATTAGTATTGCGCATGGCTCTAATTCAAATAGCAATCAATTTACATCAACTGCCGAAATTACGAAAGATCAATGGAACCATGTAGCACTAGTCTCCGACGGCACATATCGCTACTGGTATATTAATGGAGTGCTCGATTCACGTGCGGATGCCGTAAGTACCAATGCTAGCGGTCAAATTCTTCGTTTAGGAAAAAGCACTCTTTATAACGAGCCGTTTATCGGCCAGCTCGATGACGTTAAGATTATTAAAGGGGATACTCGTTATGCTCCGTCATTTACCGAGCCTGCTAGTGCGGCAAATAGTACAAGTAATACGTCTTTATTATTACACGGTGATGGAACAAATAATTCAACCACGTTTACCGATTCCAGTTCAAACGCTGTTACAGTAACGCCAAGCGGTGATGCCAAAATAAGTACAATCAGTAGTCAATTTGGCGGAGCAAGTATGGTGTTTGATGGAGCGGGAGATTATTTAACTGCGCCAGATAGCGAGGCTTATAATTTTTCCGCAGGTGATTTTACTGTTGATGGGTGGGTAAAATTAAACTCTTTTGCAACAACATCGGTTTTAGTGAATCAATCGGTTAGCGGAGCAACATCAAACTCGTCATTCGCTATTCTTATTGGTGCCAACGGTGATTCGTCTGGCGTTTATATTACCAATGGCGGTGGTTCTTGGGATAAATCTGCCTTAACAAATCTTACTCCAGATACAACAACCTGGCATCATTTTGCTGGCGTTCGCTCTGGAAATACCCTGTTCTTTTATTGGGACGGTGTTTTAAGAGCCAGGACCAATTTGGGTAGTGGATACACAATTAATAACTCAACGCGAAGTTTAGAAATTGGAACTCAAAATTCCGCCGCATATCTTAACGGGTATCTTGATGATGTGCGTATAGAAAAAGGCACAGCACTATTTGATGGGGTAAATTTTTCTACTCCAACCCAAGCATTTACCGACGATTCATATACCAAACTTTTGCTTCACGCCGATGGCAGTAATGGCTCTACTACATTTACAGACTCTAGCTCGGGAAATAAAACCGTGACAAGTAGTAATGGAGCAGCAATTTCTACTACAAAAAATAAACTTGGTGGAAGTTCAGCTGTTTTTAATGGCGCTAATAGTTATTTACGCTCAGATGGAAATGAAGACTGGAATTTTGGGACTGGTGATTATACTGTGGAATTTTGGATGAATGCCTCCACTGCCACTAGTCCGCCAGAAGGAAGACGCGTTTTATTTAAAATTGGGCAAGATGGAGAGCCATTCCATTCATCTATTATTGTAACTTTAGGCTCTACAGCAGCAACAGACTGGGATACAGGTGGTAGTAATGTTGGGGTGCATCTTAATTATGCAGGAAGTTGGGGAAATCAATTTTCTGGCACAACGAACGTAACTAACGGTGCATGGCATCATATTGCGGTTGTGAGATCCAGCGGTAGAATCATGCTCTATATCGATGGTCGTTTAGATGGCATGGCGACATATTCATATACGGCAAATAATTATCCGCTCGCAATTGGCGGCCAAGCATATAATGGAGGTACGCGAGGATATGCTGGATATCTAGACGAGATACGTGTTTCTAAAGGTATTGCTCGTTATACCAATAATTTTACGCCGCCAACCTATGCGGCCATGGACAATAAAACCTATGCTACTACGCAGCCGTATTATATTACCACCGGTGCTGATAACTCTATTTCGTTATCCAGTGTGCGAAGCGTTACTTCACTCACGATGAACAAAACTATGCCAACCAATACAACTTTAAAGGGCTTGGTAAGTTTTGATGGGCGCTCAACGTGGAAATATTATAATAGTGGCAGTTGGCAAGCAGCGGCAGGAGGGTTAAACGATTTACAAACCAGTGGTAACACTATTGCAGAAATTGAAGGCGCCTTTACGAACTGGACAAAAGGTAGTGAGGCAAGTTTAGATTTTGCTTTTGATTTATCATCCTCTAGCCGTTATGTCACGCCGGTGATTGATAATATTTCATTGAATTATACTCAGTTAGTAGACGCAACTACAACTTATTATTCCGAAGCCTCTAATACCGGCCTTACTCCACTGTCATTTTCACTGCAAAGTACGCCAACATTAACACCGCTTTCAAATAATCGGTATTTTCAATATAAAACCTTCTTTACTACAAACACTGCAAGCAGCAGTTATTTACCAGAAATTCAAACCGTTTCAGTAACAGCAGGAAACGGTGCATATATCGATGATGCCAATGCTGGCGGTGAATTTAATTCGGGAACACATTCTTCAACACGATTACGCGATACATTCAATGCTGCGAATCCACCAGCGAGTAACCAAACGGGTAAATTATCGGGTGCAATAAAATTTGATGGCGTGAACGATATATTGAATGTGCCAAGTAAATTTCCGTTTCATGACAGTGGAGATAAAACTATTGAATTTTGGATTAAAACAACAGTAGCATCCGATGCCGCGCAACAAGCTATTTTTTGGTCACGGGAAGATGATATCAACGACAATCGATTCTATTTTTATGTAAATGCCGGAACGCTTGGCTTTAATTACCGAGAAGCAAATGCAACTTTACATACCATTTTTAGTGAAGGTACAACATCGTTAACCTCTGCAGCGGGATGGACGCATGTGATGATTACTCGTAGCGGCAACACATACACACTATATAAAAATGGCGTCAGCAGCCAAGTAGGTACAGATAGTTCGCCTGTATTACCAACATATGATAAGTTTTGGCGGTTTGGTAAAAATGCTTCTGGATCAGAATATTTTACCGGGTATTTAGACGAGGTAGCAGCCTACGATCGTGCCCTCAGTAGTAGCGAAGCGCTTGATCATTATTTACGTGGAGCAACTAAGGTGCAGTATCAGGTGCGTTCGTGTGATGATAGTGATTGTAGTGGAGAAACATTGATTGGTCCTGATGGAACTAGCGGAACGTATTATGACGAGTTGAGTAATGCTAGTATAAATTTACCGGCGTTTACTGTTTCAAATTTACCATCTCCATTAAATCGTTATTTTCAGTATAAAGCAGTGTTTAGTACAGATACTGCTACATATTCACCGGCGCTTTCAAGCACAAATACAACAGCGGGTGCAGGGTCATATGCGCACGACGATACAGGTGCAAATGAGTTAGGTGGAGGTACACACAACTCAACATTTTTGTATGATCCAACATGGCTTACATTAAGCAATTCGGCTTTAGCGTGGACAGAACTTACAAATAATGGCGCAAGTTTAGGTACATTTTCGGGCGGTCGATGGACTAAGGCCTGTGATGGCGAATGCGATTGGACTAATAGTAGTGCGCTTGATGCTGGTATTTATCGCACGCAATTAACGGGTGCATGGGAAGCAATTACGTCAATTACCTCCGGCATAGATACAGGTGACAGACGCTTAGGCATGATGCTGTATAACACCACAACCTCAGGGTATATGTGGGGATACAATCCAGTTTTATCACGCGTACAATTAGATAGTGAAACAACAGCAAATTTGTGTAGTGTTACACCAGGAAGCGTTCCGACATATTTAAAAATACGCAAAACAACTAGTGGCGCGCCTGCCGATTCGAATGCGTTTACCTTTTTCTCATCTGCGGATGGTTCTACCTGGACTCAATGCGGTAGTTATACAGCAACAGGGACAATGGGTTCATACGGTTTAGCGATAGAAGATGTAACTGCAGGCGCAACTTCAGCAACATACGATCATTT
>CAZZNZ010000027.1:0-7978 GCA_964655875.1 uncultured Gammaproteobacteria bacterium
GGTTAATGCCAGCTCGGGCGATGGCTTTAGGGATGATGCAACTTAGCGGGTTTATTACGGCAGTGTTTGTGTCTAGTTTTACAGAGGGAAGTTTAACGCATTGGACTTATGCTGATAATTTACAAAATGTACCCATTAATGTTATTGGGGTGTCATTAGCTTTGTCGGCTTTTCCAGTATTTTCTCAAGCGTTTGTGGATAACGATTTAGCTAAATTTAAAACAGTGTTTTCCAAAAATATTCGGCGGATTATGTTTTTAATTATTCCGGCGAGCATTACTATTTTGTTATTGCGTGCTCAGTTGGTGCGATTATTATTTGCTTCATTGGGTAAAACATTGTTTAGTTGGCAAGATACAATTGTGACGGCGCAAATTCTTGGTATTTTTTCATTATCATTATTTGCTCAAGCTATTAGCCCTACGGTTGTTCGTTCTTTTTTTGCTCATCAAGATACTAAAACTCCGGTGATGGTGAGCGGGATTCGATTATTAGTCAATACAGGCCTAGCTTGGGTGCTATCACGTTATCTGGGTTTATATGGCTTAGCAGTGGCGTTTTCATTGTCTAGTATTTTAGAGATGCTTACTTTGTTCGTTATTTTACGTGTTCGACACGGTGATTTGGATGATCAACGGATTATTCAAGCTACTTTGCGCATTGTTTTAGCCAGCAGTGTTATGGCGATTGTAATGTATGGGATGAAGTATTATATCGCACCGTTAGTAGATATGCATACGGTGATTGGGGTGGCACTACAAACCACATTGAGTTTAGTGGCGGGAGGGATTATTTATCTGAGTGTTGCGTTGTATTATGCATTTGATGAAGTACAGCTAATTAAAGTATATTTAAAAAAGATAGCGCGATTGTTCTATGTCTAGGTTGTTTTTGGCCTAACACAAACTAGTACTGAATCAGCTGCATATGGATATAATAACTGTACTTTCTGACTATTTTCGGTTATATTCTATAAATCTATGAATCTCACTCGCATTCGTAATTTCTGTATTATTGCCCATATTGATCATGGCAAAAGCACTTTAGCCGATCGATTGTTAGAGATTACGGGTACTGTTAGTAAACGTGAAATGAAGGAACAGTTGCTGGATAGCATGGATTTAGAACGAGAGCGAGGGATTACCATTAAACTACAACCGGTGCGGATGAAGCACGTCTACCAAGGGCAGGATTATATTTTAAATTTAATCGATACTCCCGGCCATGTAGATTTTACATATGAGGTATCTCGCTCACTGGCTTGTTGCGAAGGTGCTATTTTAGTGGTGGATGCTACTCAAGGCATTGAAGCACAAACGATTGCCAATTTATACTTAGCTATCAATCAAAATCTAGAAATTATTCCGGTAATTAACAAAATTGATTTGCCGGCTGCTAATGTTCCGCTGGTTCAGCAAGAGATTGCCAATATTTTAGGGAGTAAGCCTGAAGAGATGATTGCGGTATCTGCTAAGACCGGTGAAAATGTCGCCAGCTTGTTAGATGCAATTGTGAATCGGATTCCTGCTCCTCAGCAAAGTCCAGAATCTTTGCAAGCTTTAATTTTTGATTCTAAGTTCGATGATTATCGAGGGGTGATTGCCTATGTACGTGTGATGCAAGGCAGTATTAAGCGAGGTGATAAACTCACCTTCATGGCTACCCATACTACCTCGGAAGCTTTAGAAGTAGGGTATTTTTTACCACCATTAACTGCTCAATCACAATTAACTGCTGGTGAGATTGGGTATATCGTGACCGGTTTTAAAGATGTGGCGGATTGTCGGGTAGGTGATACCGTTACGTTAACGCGGCAATTAGCTACACAACCACTAGCTGGGTATACCGAAGTGAAGCCAATGGTGTTTGCCGGTATCTTTTGTAAAGAGGGTGATCATTACCCAGAGTTACGGGAAGCTTTAGGCAAGCTTAAATTAAATGATGCAGCCTTAAGTTATGAACCAGAGCGATCGCAGGCCTTAGGATTTGGCTTCCGCTGCGGATTTTTAGGGTTGCTACATTTGGATGTAGTGCGAGAGCGGTTAACGCGTGAGTATAAATTAGAACTAATTGTTACAGCTCCATCGGTAGCGTATCGTTTAACGTATAATAATGGCACGGTAAAAGTGGTTACGTCACCACTAGATTTTCCAGATCCGAACTTAATTAGCAAAGTGGAAGAGCCAGTGATGCAAGTAGACATTATCACGCCGGCACAATATATTGGTGATATTATTAAATTATTACAAGATCGTCATGGTCAGCCGGTTGATAACGAAATTGAGTATTTAGAAACCGAGCGTGTGTTAATACATTATCGTATTCCGTTAGCTAGTATCGTGGTTGATTTTTATGATAAACTCAAGAATGCCTCATCTGGCTACGCCTCGCTGAATTATGAGTTTAAGGGCTATCAGAGCTGTGATGTTCGACGGCTAGATATTTTGGTAGCCGGAGATCCCGTAGAGGCATTAGCCACTATTGTGTATACCACTGAAGCACAACGCGTTGGCCGTACTATTGTAAGTTCTCTCAAAACTATTTTACCTCGGCAAATGTTTGAAGTGAAACTGCAAGCCGCTTTAGGTGGAAAAATCATCGCTTCCGAACACATTGCGGCCATGCGAAAAGATGTGACGGCCAAACTCTATGGCGGTGATGTGACGCGGAAGCGAAAATTATTAGAGAAACAAAAAAAGGGGAAAGCTAAAATGCGCAGTCTTGGCAAAGTTGATATTCCTCGCGAGGCTTATTTAGCTATTCTTCAACGCTAATATGCGAATAACACGTCTCAAATCACGTTCTAGTGCACTCAGTCAACGACCACCGGATTATACCCTAGTTGGAGTGACGCTAGTGTTACTAGTCTTTGGTTTAGTGATGTTATCATCAGCTAGTTTAGTCCAGAGTTTAGAAAATAAACATCCGCCGTACTATTATGTTATTCACCAGCTAGTGTATGGTGTTGGAATTGGTTTGCCGTTATGTTGGGTATTGTCGATATTAGATTATCATTTGTGGAAACGCTATGCCTTACCAATAATGATTTTGTCTGTAGTGTCGGTGTTATTGGTATTAGTGCCTGGTATCGGAACAGAGTTAAATATGGGAGCTCGACGTTGGTTAAATATTGGTGGTATTATTGTGCAGCCGTCGGAATTTATTAAATTAGCATTTCTAATTTATTTAGCAGCTTGGTTGGATCCCAGACAAAAACACCTAACAGATATGAAAACTAGTTTATTGCCATTTTTAATGATGTTGGGGTTTTTAGTGATTGTGATTGCTGGAGCGCAAAGTGATTTAGGCACCACGGTAATTGTCAGTGTGATTGCTATTACGGCATATTTTATTGCGGGCGCTCCATGGAAACATCTGCTGGTGATTGCGAGTTTGTGTATTGTAATGTTTGGTGGCATGGTTGGGATTGCTTTATTAGGCGTTGATAAGTTTAAATATCGAGTGGATCGGATTACTATTTTTTTAAATCCACAATCCGATACTGTCGATGCCGGTTTTCATATTAATCAGTCGTTATTAGCCATTGGTTCGGGTGGTTTATTAGGCGTTGGGTTAGGACAATCTCGGCAAAAATGGAATTATTTACCTGAAGCTGCTTCCGATTCTATTTTTGCGATTATCGCCGAAGAAATGGGCTTTATTATCTCAGTCGGCTTGATTTTATTATATGGTCTATTCATGATGCATGGTTTTGCGATTGCGCGAGATGCTTCAGATATGTTTGGAAAAATTTTAGCCAGCGGTGTTACTACCTGGGTAGCATTTCAAGCGGCGATTAATATTATGGCAATGCTATCGTTATTGCCTTTAACAGGTATTCCACTACCGTTTATTAGTTACGGCAGTACCTCTTTAATTACATTGTTGGGCGCTACAGGAATACTGATTAATATATCACGGCGATGAGAGCTCCTAAATCCTTTAGGCAAGGAGCAGAGGAAACACCAGGTTTAGAGGGCCGAGAGGCTAGAGTTTTTTTAGTTGGCGGCGGTACAGCTGGTTCGGTGATGCCGCTATTAGCGGTAGCTGAACATTTGGTGAACGTAAAGCTTTATTTTGTTGGCACTCATCATGGAGTAGAGCGGAAACTAGTGCCACAGACGATACCGTATCTTACAGTATCAGCTGGTAAATTACGGCGCTATTGGGCTTGGCAAAATTTAGTCGATCTATTCAAAGTAGTGATTGCTTTTTTTAAATCCCTCTACTTAGTTTTACGTTATCAACCTAATGTCGTAGTATCAGCTGGAAGCTTTGTGGCTACACCAATGATTTGGGCGGCCTGGTGTTGTGGTATTGCTATTGTAGTGCATCAACAAGATTTGCAGGTTAGTCTAACTACGCGTTTAACCGCCCCGTTTGCTACAATGTTAACTAAAGCTTTTTCGGAGATTGCTTTACATGGAGCAGAGTTCATTGGCAATCCAGTACGTGATTTAACTCCTGTAACTCAATCTATTCAAATAGATCAAACAGTTCCAACTGTTTTTATCTTTGGGGGCGGCACGGGTGCACAAGCGTTGAATAATTTAGTCACAGTACAACTTTGCAATTTTACAAATGTTATTCATGTTACCGGTATAGGCAAAAATCAAACTAGCTTTACGCATCCACGTTACCATGCTTTTGAATTATTAAATGAAGAGTATAAAGAAGCTTTAGCTAAAGCGGATATTGTAGTAGCCAGAGCTGGATTAGGTACAATTTCAGAATTAGCTGTGGCGGGAAAACCCGCTATTATTATTCCTATTCCTAACAGTCATCAAGAATATAATGCGCAGTTTTTACAGCAACACCAGGCGGCTATGGTGCTTAATCAAACTATGTTAACTTCAGAACAATTCACCGAAGTCGTAAAAGCATTACTAAACAATACTGTGCAACAACGGCATTTTAGTGATCGCATGAAACACATTTTGCCACTGAATGCGGCAAAGATGTTCGCTCAGAAAATTACTACGCTAATCTAGCATAGGGGTGCTAAAAAGAGTTTCGATAGTGTATAATAGGGCTCACTATGATTCAATTTACTAGTTTAGCCCAACTAGAACGTCAGCTCCAACTTCACGAGCAAACCTGGACACATAATTATAAGTTGAATCGTATGCAACAAGCTGTGGCGCGATTAGGGCATCCAGAGTTGAACTATAAGGTAGTGCATATTGGTGGCACGTCTGGAAAAGGTTCAACTTGCCAAATGGTGTATAGTATTTTACGATCGGCTGGGTTTAAAGTGGGAATTTTTACATCGCCACATTTAGTGCATTCATTAGAACGCATTGTAATCAATGACTGCTCTATTACGACTACTGCTTTTTTACGGTATGTGAACCAGGTGTGGTTAAAAGTAATTGATCTGCGGTTAACGTATTTTGAGTTCTATACCTTAATGAGTTTAGTCTGCTTTGCTAGGCGTAAAGTGGATTATGCGGTGATTGAGGTAGGATTAGGCGGTAGGTTAGATGCTACGAATATAGTAACACCAACGGTGGCTGTAGTAACCGATATTGGTTTGGATCATACCGAAGTACTTGGTAAAACCAAACGGGCGATTGCGAAAGAAAAAGAAGCGATTATTAAACCGGGCTGTATTGGCTTTACAGGTTCAAAATTTGTGCATCGTGGTCGCTATATTGAACTAACGGCCGCTAAGCTACAAACAACAGATTTAACCGGGACAGTCTTTCATTATAAGGCCCACAAAAAAATTAAATTAAATTTAGTGGGTGCGTACCAAGTGCGTAATGCTAGTTTAGCTATCGAAGTGGCTACAGCTTTACACATTGCTAAACGCGCTATTTATCATGGATTGCAACATGTGCATAGTCGTGCTCGTTTTCAAATTGTTTCGCGCCAACCCCTTATTATTATGGATGGTGCGCATAATCCACAGAAAATGGCTGCATTTGTCCGCTCATTACGCCAAGTGATTCATCTAAAGCAATATCGTCGCGTTACTGTATTGTTCGCCTTAAAATATAATAAAGATGCGCGCGCTACACTTAGGCCAATAGTAAAGTTGGCCGATACCGTGATCATTACCTCGTTTCGTCAGGCCATGCCGTTACGCACGTTGCGTGAGTTAGTTCAAGAATTGAAGCCGGGTGTTCAAACGATTGTGCAGAAACACTCTAGTCAGGCCTATTGTTTATTGCAACAATCTCTTGCTCAGCATGATCTTGGAATTATCACCGGCTCATTATACATGATTGGCGATTTATTACAGATATTTTCCAAGCGTAGTAGTTTTCCACCATTTACCAAAACCTAGATTATTACCGGCTTCTAAGCGATACAGTAGTTGTAATACTAAAATGTAAATAATGTGTTCATCTAACACGGGATTGTTTTTTGGTGGCAATACCGCTGCCCACATCAACAGCATTAGTATGGTTCCGCTATAAGCGGCAATTTTCATTCCAACGCCAAGTACTAAGGCTAAGCCAATGCCAAGTAAACCCAGCATAAATAACCAATCCACTAAAGCGTTACCAGCTAAACGGTGATATACAGTACTCAATGGTCCGCTAGTAGCAAATTTTAAAAAACCAAGAGTAGGCGAGTTTCCAGTTAGCCAAGCTTGATCTATTGTAGTAGCAAAACCTAAGCCAAATACCTTATCAATATATGCCCATAAAAAAATACTGCCTAGCGCAATGCGTAATAGACCAATTATAGTTGTAGGGTTATTTTGTGATGTGATCATATCTGGTATACTACTGCTATGCATTATTACTGTCTAGGTATTGGCGGAGCTGGAGTGAGTGCTTTAGCGCGTCTGCTTAAAGCTCAAGGCCACATCGTTTCTGGTTCCGATGTAGCTGAATCAGCGGTAACCCGGGCTTTGCGTAAAGAAGGGATATCGGTAGCCGTACCTCAGGCGGAAAGTAATGTGCCGCTCCAGGCCGAACGTTACATTTATTCGGATGCAATTCCAGTAACCAATGTTGAACGAGCTATGATTCATCGGCAGGGGTTGACCAATAAAGAGATGACCTATTTTAAAGCGTTGGGGAAGTGGATGGAATCATTTCCACAGCGAATTGCAGTATCGGGCACGCATGGAAAAACTACTACTACGGCAATGTTGACGCTAGTGTTACAAGCCGCTAAATTAGATCCTACCGCTTTAATTGGTAGTACCGTGAAAGCGTTGCATAGTAATATTCGGTTTGGCAAAACAGCCGATTATTTCGTAGTGGAGGCCTGCGAGCATAATGCTCATATGTTAGAGCTTTGTCCCGATACCATTGTGCTTACCAATATTGAATCAGACCATTTAGATTACTATCGTGATCTCAATCACATTAAGCAGACATTTCAGGAGTATATTCATCGGTTACCGCCCGATGGTTTATTCGTGCAAAATTTGGATGATGTTGGTAGCGCCGCTATGCAATATCAAGGAAAAACCATTACCTATGGTATGCATCATCATGCACAAATTCAAGCTAAAAATATAAAGCATACTAGCGAACAACAACAGTTTGATGTAAACGGAGTAACCTATACCCTACATGTTCCTGGTGAATTTAATATTGCTAATGCTTTAGCAGTGATTGCTTATGCAACGATTAGTGGAGTGGATACGAAGGCCATACAAATTGGGTTGGAGCAGTTTACAGGTACATGGCGGCGATTTGATGTGATTGGTACTTATCATGACGCACCTGTGATTTCTGATTATGCGCATCATCCCACGGCGATTATGCATCTCGTAAAAGCTGCCAGACAACGGTATCCCGGGAGACGTATTGTGTTAGCGTTTCAGCCCCACCAACATCATCGAACAAAACATTTATTGAACGAGTTTGTTTCAGCTTTAGCCACGGCTGATGTAGTGATTGTGCAAGAAATTTTTGATGTGGTAGGGCGTGAAGAGTCTGAAGATCAGGCCATTTCTTCACAAGATGTAGTAGCCGCCATACAAGCACAGCATTCTGTTGTATACTATTCA
>CAZZNZ010000028.1:0-7894 GCA_964655875.1 uncultured Gammaproteobacteria bacterium
ACACAAGCTGCTTTAGCTAAAGAACAAGCCCATTCCATTCCCTTTCAATTAGAGCCGATTAAAACCTTTGTAACTAAACTACCGTTTCAATTAACACTAGATCAAAAGCGATCTGCTTGGCAGATTATCCAAGCTTTAGACCAAACACACCCAATGCAACGGTTACTGGAAGGTGATGTTGGCTCTGGTAAAACGATGGTAGCAACGCTAGCCATGTACACGGTAGCTTTGGCTGGTTATCAGGCCGTGTTAATGGCTCCAACCGAACTGTTAGCTGAACAACATTATAAAACAGTCCATGATCTACTCCAAAATACGGGTATTACTGTAGGATTATGGACTGGGAACCAAAAAATACAGGGTGAAATTATGATTGGCACTCATGCTCTCATACAGAAAAACATTACTCTACCCAAACTAGCTTTAGCCGTAATTGACGAACAACATCGCTTTGGCGTAGCCCAACGACAACGGTTAAAACAGATTACCGGCACTGCCTATACTCCTCACTTGTTATCGATGACGGCCACGCCTATTCCCCGCTCATTGGCATTAATCATTTATGGTGATCTTAAGCTATCATTATTACACCAAGTTCCTGCAGGTCGTAAGCTAATTCAATCACAACTCATTACACCAGATCAACGCAAAACACTATATCATCATTTAAAACAATATCTAGCAGCTAAAGCTCAAATTTATGTAGTAGCGCCCCGCATTATTGATGATATTGATAATGACGTTACGTCTGTAGATCAAGAATATCACAAACTTACCAGCCACTTCCCTACAGCACGCATTGCCAAACTACACGGCCAGCTTTCGGCAGATGATAAAGCTGGTGTAATGACACAATTTCGTAACAAAGAGATTGATATCCTAGTTGCGACTACCGTGATTGAAGTTGGAGTAGATGTACCAAATGCTACTGTGATAGTAATAGAAAATGCCGAACAGTTTGGTTTAGCACAATTACATCAATTACGTGGCCGAGTAGGTCGGTCTAATCAACAATCGTATTGTTATGTCTGTACGGATATTGATCCAACCCCGCCCCGGTTAGCGTATTTTGTTTCCACGCACGATGGATTTGCATTAGCTCAATATGATTTGCAGCAGCGTGGACCTGGCGTAGTCTATGGCCAAGATCAATCGGGTTATTTTAATCAATTCAAATTAGCTAAACTCACCGATAATGAACTCATTGCGCAAACAAAAGCTGCAGCAATGGATTTATTCCCTCAATTGTCGCATTATTCTGGTATCCAAACTAAACTAGATCAGTTTACTCAGCAAGTACATTTAGAATAATCTAGTTACACTCTGGTTTTTCCAAATACTCATTACTATTCACAATATTGCTAGGTGATTCATCAAACTCATAATAACCGGAACAGCGTTCAGACAAGGTAGCACCAACAATATCACTAAATTGACAAGAGGTTAATTGATTTTGACAAGTAGCTTTAGCATAAGTAGTGCTACCGCCAGATGCTCCGCTTCGTGTTTGATAATCTAGCACTTCATAGACTGTACAATAATACTCATTGGCATAACCTTCAGCATTAGGCGTACAAGTTTTAATATCATTTTCCAAAATATCATTGCAATGCCCTAGATATGTAAAATGCCACCATTCTTCAGCATAGGGCTTAAAATTAGCAGCTACCATGATCTGTTTTAATAAATCCTGATTAGCTCTTAATGCTGCAGCATTATTACCATTACCACCATTATTATAAGCTGTTTTGAGATAATCACACGAGTTAGCTAACACTCCTTCTCGTCCGGGAGCTATTAAACACACATCAATGGCCATGCCTTTATTGTGATCACTGCAGCACGGTTTGGTAGTTTCATTGCAACTAGCACAATCTTCTGGACACTGGCCGGTAACCTGAGATCGCTCATAACAACTATATAAAGCCGCTTGTGAATTACCGTCACGATAAGCGCTCTTAATATAGATTGTACAATCCGCGCATTGTTCTGGTAGCACGTTCTCTTTTAGCCATTCTAATTTATGTACTACCCCAGCACAAGCTTGCCGACCATTGCCATTCACTCCTTTAGTAGTAGCTATAGCTACTGTATTTGGTATATTCTGACACTGGTAGGTCTGTTCAGGAATAGGAATCTGGAATACTTTCATATCTAACATGATAAATTTAGGATTAATCCAGTACAAAATACTATAAGAAAATAACGTAATCACCAGCCCAATCACAGCTGAAGTAATCATTTCTTTGCCTTGAGTAATTAGCTGTTCATTGCCAGCAGAGCTAAGCCAAATGAATCCGCCCACCATGATTAATACAGTAACAATAATGCCTACTATCCCTAGAACATAGCGGTACACCAAAAGAATATATTCTCCTATATTCGTAACTGCCGCTTTCGAACCTAAAGGTTGCTCCAATTGATAGCTAGAGGGCAAATTTTTTAAAAAAGCATCTTTACCATCGTTTTGCGTAGTATCAAAACAACCATCCGGATCATCGGCAGTTACAGCACAAACTGGTTGGTGATACAATCCCCCTAATAATATCGCGAAACCAAGACAAACAGTGGTGAATTTAGTATTGCGCCAAAACATCTTCAATTTTTTGATTTAATTCCTCTTTAGTTAGCGGATTCGCATACAAATCATCATTAATAAAAAGCGTGTGACCGTTGGTAACTCCCACTGATTGCCCATAGTAATAACCATAATGAATTGCGGCTTGATAAGCTTTGCTAGTAACACACTCGTCTAATCCCCCGTGATCGATGTTTGCTTCTTTTATAGTATCCATAAAATTTGGCTTACCCACTAAATCCCAAAATACTCCTTGTTCATTTAAGCAGTGGGCTGTTAAAGCAGTATGATTTAAAGATTCTGTAAGCTGCTCGGGATCCATATCATCTTTCCAAACAAATGCTACGTTATCGGAATGGGTAGACACTACATCTTTCGCCCAGCTTACATAGGTTTGTGCTGTTGAATCCGACCAATCACCAAATAAAATGACAAATACCTTAGCCTGATGAGAACCAATGATAGGATCGACCTGTGAAATAAATACCTTGGTTTTACTACTAGCGCTAAGTTGATCTTCGGGAACCACTGTGATTAATGGATCTTGAACAGGCGTAGTAACTGCAGGCATTTTAGACGTACTGGTTGTAGATAATGCTGGCGACCAATTTACTAAGACTGACATCAATAGTGTCATCATGCCTAGCACTAACAACACTATACCGGCTAAGCCAACCATAACATAAGGAAAAATTTTTGACTTCATGTCTTGCATTATAGGCAATTTTGGTAGTTTTGTCGACTACGGTGTAGCCTTACCGCCCTGAAATTTTGTAGCACACGTGGGCGGGGTATTATATAAAGTAGTCGAATCACCGTAATAACTACTTTCTGAAAAACTATAGTACTGAGAAATAGTGGAGCCGTCTAACATCGATTCGGCTGTTGCGCAAGCTGGTTGAGTAGTGTACTGTAAAGCAACCTCCGTACTGGGACAAACCGTACTTAACCCCTGACACACAGCATAACTATATACTTTAGTTGATCCAATAGTTCCGAAGCAATATCCCGTAACAGCAGTTTGAATTGTACCCGCTTTAGTACTCAGTGGGACTGCATCACATCTTGTGTTATCCTGACAAATTTGTTTTTTATAATCCAACACACTCGGTACATAATTTCGGGTTTCTTGATAACCAGCATTTTTTAAACATTCATAGTTATATTGGCCTGGACACGCTTTGGAATATTTAATCGCTCCAGGCCCGCCATTATACGCCGCTGCTATTAATTCCTCAATGCCGTCTGCATAACGCGGTTTAGCTAATTCATTAGCATATCGAACGCCGGCGCAAATAGCGGCTTCAGGATTACTCGTCATAACATTACAACAAGCATCCGCTTCTGGCGTACCTTCTTTACTTACATTGTTACAGATCTCTAACCCAGGACAATTCAATTGTTTAGCGGTCGTGGGTAACACTTGCATCAAACCACAAGCATGCCAAACCGAACCATCTTCTTGTTGAACATTTGAACGAGCATTCACCTTAAAATTACTCTCTTGCCGCATAACTGCCTTTAAAAACGTAAGGCTGACATTCGAACTTCCATTATACTGCGTAATCCATTGGTTAATCTGAGAGGCACTATAACTGGCATTTCCGCCGGTATCTGGGTAACTACTACTTTTAGTTGCGCCGCTAGATTCAATTAAAGGTCGGTCGCTTAAACAAGTGTAATCTTCAGGAGTAGAAGGAGTGGGAATTTTAAAAACCGATAAATCTACTAATAATAGATTGGGATTAATCCAATATAAAATACTATACGAAAACAAAGCAATGATTAAACCAATCACAGCCGAGGAAATCATTTCTTTAGCTTGTGAAATTAACTGTTCATTACCACCAGAACTAAGCCAAATCAATCCTCCTATCATTATAAGCACTGTCACAATCACACCAACAATGCTGAGAGCAAAACGATAGACTAAATTAATATATTCACCAATATTGGCAACCTGCTGCCGAGCACCTAAAGGTTGCTCTAAGATATACGACTGCGGAATAGTGGTTAAAAATGTATCGGTTTGGTCAACTTCGGTTATTGTGCTAGCAGACACAGGATGCATTACTGCCATTAGAATCACACTCAATACCACAGTTCCTAGCACTTTAGCGCCTAACTCTACTTTTAGGCGGCCGGGAATTGATTGCTTCATTTCAATTGAATCTTACGTAATTGATTACTGTTAGCCTCGTGATAGTATAACATGCTCTCTTGAGCATTTACCATAACATTATTAATCCCTTGAAGATTACTACCGTTAACATTATCTGCCGGGATAGCAATTTTTTCAGACTGACCTGTGACTAAATTGATACGATAAATATCATGCGGCACATTAGCCAATTTCTCTGGAGCAATCGCTGCTCCAGTTGGTGTTGCGGTTGGCACAGCACAATAAACATTCGTACCAGTGGTATTATACGTACATTTATCCACCGAGGTAATTAAATTTAGACTGCTATTATTGGCGCCGGTACGATCCCCATCTACAGTAACTACATTTAATGTATAATTATAATTACTTTCCGCTGAATAAGTGCTATACAGCATACTCTTACCATCGGGTGACCACTTCTCTTTTAAACCTCGTCCATTCACTAGAAATTGTTTATAGTTCTCTCCTTTTAAGCCAATTGGTACTACACGCTGTCGATCTGCACTGATATATTCTTGAAAAGTGGCCACTACGGTATTATCAGGTGACCACTGCACAATGACTTGATCCCCATGATTACCCAATGGCTCAATCCCTTTAGCACCGCTGCCGTCGGGATTCGACACTCCCAGCCAACGATCTTCTGCATTGAGCGGTATAAATTTAAATCCTAATTGCGTATCATCGACCGAAAAATCAAAATCGGTCATGTTTTTATTTAAGGTATACTGTTTTTTAGCGGTAAAATCGTAGAGCAGTTTGTAGTCATCAGCAAACTCTAGTACCGCTTTATCACCAACCGTACCCCAAGTAACTTGTTTAACTCCTTGAAAAGCAGTATCGCTCATTGCAATGACATTACCGTTGGCATCTACTCGATAAAATTTTCCATCATCGGAATTATAGAACTGGACTGTGTTGTTTGTTTGATTTAAAGTAGGGTCTTCAGCTGCTCCATCGTAAATTACTTGAGCAAGTGTTGCTTTACCATTCGCCACATAATCAATCACGGGTAATGCTCCACTCGTATCTGCGTTACTAATTGGTTGATTGACAACTAAATTAATGTTTGGTAATTGACCGTTGATTAGCTCGTTAGCATCGTTAGTAACGGTAGGACCTTGAATAATACTACGAAAAAAAATCCAATAAATGAGCCCACCAAAAAAACTAGCCGCCACCAATAAACCCGTCACTAACACAACTCGCCGTTGACTATCCGATAACCTGGATATCCAATCCAGTAAACGATCCCTTTGGTCTTGAATCCAGCTCATAACTCCACCCATTTAAATATGTCTACTAACCAAGCTTCATTTACTTTTTTTAATTGCAAGCGAGCAGTTTGAGTAAATTGTTTAGTATCGATACCTGTAGTTTCTGTACGACGTGTGATGACCTCTACAGTAGCGCCAGTAGCACTAGGTGTAAAATCAATAAATTTTACATTAGTAGCTTGAGTAGAAATGCCATAATAGGTATTAGTAACAACCTGCTGTCTTACTGCTGTAGCGCTAGCTTGCATAGCTGGAGTCATAAAGGCCTGTACGCTATCAATATTTTCATATTCATTATCGGTAGAATATGAGCCGTACCGCTCTGTAAAAAACCGAGCCGTCTGATACACGCTAGTTTTGCTATCAACTGTACCAGAATTAACCGGAATGACAGTATCAGCAACTGCATTAGTGTTATTAGTATTCGCTGAAACAATTGTGGTATCTCCGGTAGATTGATTGGTATTAGATACAGTAACAACAGTACTGGCTTCCGGTTGAAATCGTTGTGCGATCATAAGTAACACAATGATACTAATCAGCAATATTCCAGCTATCACGGCTAATAGAATGATGCGTTTTTTGTTCATATTCATATGTGATTAGCATTATAATTATCGGCAAACTCTTTTTTAGCATCTTCAATTTCTAAGAGTTGTTTAGGATCAGATGTAATGACCTGATCTTCTGAATACGATGCTACAATTTTAATAGCCGCATGCTTAGGACCTGCAAAGAAAATTCCCTCCCCCACATTTCCTTCTAACAGTAAATACTTTTCACCTTGAGTTAACAGAAATGTTTTTTGCACATTATCAATAGCTGCTGGAGATTGTTTCAGTAAAATTTGCAACGATGAATTGGTTACAATCGCCCGTCCATAAGGTGATAATAAAAAATCGTTCACATCTTGAGTAATCGTAGTAACACCTAAGTAATATTTACGACAACGTTTTACTAAAGCAAAAATAAATTTGGCAGAATCTTCATTTTGCATTAACCACCAAGCTTCATCAATTACTAAAATACGACGTTTTAATTGAGAGCGAACAATATTCCAAATATAACTCACGATGGTATAGATTCCAATGGGACGCAATTCATCTTCTAAATCACGGACTGAGAAAACGATTAAACTATTATTTAAATCAATATTCGTAGGGCTAGAAAACAAGCCCGCAAACGTACCTTCAGTGTACTTTTTTAAGCGTAACACTAAATCCTGACTACCTTCAAAGCCCGTTAAAATATCTTGAAAATCACGTAACACCGGTGTATCTATTTTTGATAAATCAGCTTCCGGTGTAATATCTTTCTTAGCATAGGTTTCAATTAAGGCACGGTCGATGATGGAATCTTCGGCCGGCGTAATATTGCCTAACATAATACGCAACAATCCCTTGATTGTAATCACCGCTGAACGTAAGATGTCGGCTGGTCGATCGGCTCCACCGACCGGTTTGGGTAAATCAAACGGATTAATTTTAGCCTCGGAATTTAACGAAATAGGAATAAATGTTCCGCCAACCGCATCGGATAAATACTTGTATTCATTTTCAGGATCAATCACAATTACTTGTGTGCCCATCATTAGGCTACGCAAAATTTCTAGTTTAATAGCATAGCTTTTACCAGCTCCAGAAGTAGCGAACACTACCGAATTAGCATTTTGTAGTGCAAACCGATCAAATAATATTAAGCTGTTATTGTGCCGATTAATACCATACAAAATACCGTTATCGCTGCTCAATTCGGCTGAAATAAACGGAAATGATGATGCGCAAGGAGACGAATTCATATTAAAATAGACCTGTAGCTCATCATTAGCTAATGGCAGAGTAGAATTAAATCCTTGCTCGGCTTGATAAAACACCC
>CAZZNZ010000029.1:0-7528 GCA_964655875.1 uncultured Gammaproteobacteria bacterium
GAACATGATGTAGTAATTAATTTTAATTTTCGAGTAGATCGAGAAATTGAAATTACACAGGCGTTAATTGAACCAGATTTTACACATTTTGAACGTAGAACGTGGCCTACATTTCATTATGTAGGCATGAGTAGGTACTATGAAGCCATGACAGCACCATTTGCCTTAAAACCAACGGGATTGTCTGCCAAAAATATTTTAGGTGAGGTATTAAGTAGTTACGGTTATAGCCAATTACGAATTACCGAGACCGAAAAATGGGTGTATGTCACTAAGATATTTAATGTGATGCGCGAAGATCCGTTTCCAGGAGAAGAACGTATTTTAATTCCGTCCGATAAAATCACCACGTATGATTTACAACCTAACATGCAAGCCGAGCGCATTGCAGAAACTGTAGCAAAACATTTACACACGGAAGCATTTGATGTTTACGTAATCAATTTCCCTAATGCTGATATGTTAGGCCATACCGGAAACCAAATCGCAGCAATTAAAGGCGTGGAAGCAGTAGATCGTGCCCTTAAAATAATTTATGAAACGCTACTTAAAAAAAATGGCATTCTGTTAATTACCGCCGATCATGGCAATGCCGAAACCATGTGGAATCATGAATGGCAAACTCATCATACTTTTCATACCGATACTATGGTACCATTTATGCTCATTGATGAACAACGCAAAGACATTAGCCTACGCAATCATGGTACACTAAAAGATATCGCCCCTACTATTTTGGCATTATTGAATGTAAAAAAACCAACAGAGATGACGGGAGAAAATTTAATGATATGATTGGCATTTACGATTCTGGTATTGGCGGTTTAAACATTTTTAATGCGCTAAAAGCCATGTTGCCTCAAGAAAATATCCATTATTTTGGCGACACTTTATATTTTCCATTTGGTGATAAATCCCCCGAGCAAGTACGCAAAATTAGTTTAAGAAGCTTGCAATATCTAGCTAAAGATTGTGCGCTCATTGTGATTGCCTGCAACACTTCTTCAGTAACTGATTTGGATTATTATCGTAAACATATTTCCATACCAATTATTGGTATTGTGCCAGTTATTAAAACAGCTGCAAAACTTACAAACAATAATATCATTGCTTTATTAGCTACTATGAACACCGTGGATTCACGGTATACCAATCAATTAATTCAACAATTTGCCCAACATAAACAAGTACTCAAAATTGGATGCGCAGGATTAGCTGATGAAATTGAGCATAATCATCAAGCTAAAACATTACAAGATTTCCCAATACTACAAGGTTATTTACAGCAAATTCAACAGGCCGACATTGTTGTATTAGGTTGTACGCATTACACCTTAATTAAGGGTCTAATTCAACAAGCGGTAGGCCCTAATGTAAAAGTCATTGATTCAACCGAAGCTGTAGCCCGACAGGTGCTGCGCGTAATGCAACATGGTAATTTGCTAAACCCACAAACCCATCCACAATATCGTTTTGAATGCAGTGGTAATCAAGAGCGCTTTTTAGCTCAAGTTAAACGATACGTTGCACCGCTTTAACAAATTGCTTCCCTCGCTCAAACTCATGCATTACCGGCAACCAGCTTAATCCTGGTGATAGTAAAATCACATCACCAACTTTGGAAAGTTGCCAAGCTAATCGCACAGCTTGTTGCATGGTGTTTACTGCTAAACCGCCTGGTAGCTCGTTATTTGCATTACCAGGCAACACAATAAGTATTTTAACGCGTTGTTTAATAGCTTGTACCATTTTATGTAATGGTAAATTTTTTGTATTGCCTCCAGAAATTAAAATCACTTTTTTCTTAAATGATTTTAAAGCCGCAATCGTAGCATCCGGTGTAGTTGCTGTAGTATCATTATAAAATTTCCGGCCACGATACATGCGAATACGCTCTAGCCGATTTGGCACACCTGGAAACGCTTGAATGGCCTGACGCATGGTAGCCACTGGAATTTTAAAAATCTGACCAACTGTCCAAGCGGCGCCGATATTGGCTTGATTATGCTCTCCTAAAATTTTGACTCCCGCAATTTTTTTAGGTTCAAAATAATGCACTGTTGCTTGAGTTATTTTAGCCATGGTACGCACTCGACGATCATGTGAATTTAACACTGCATGGTGTTGAACAGTTTGCCCTAAAAAAATACGCTCTTTATCCGCTTGATACAGTTGCATCGAAGTATAATAATTTAAATGATCTGGCAATACATTGGTTACAACCGCTATAGTAAACTGGGATTGATGTAAATCTCGCAATAACCAGCTAGATAATTCTAGTACTACAAAATCATTCGGTTGAATTTTAGATAAAAAGTTTAGTGGTGAATTACCAATATTGCCACCTATATGTACGCGTTTATCTCCAAACTGTTTCCGTAAAATAGCCGTAATTAAAGCAGTGGTAGTGCTTTTGCCTCGCGTTCCTGTTATTCCAATCATTTGAACATTAGCGCCGCTAAAGCGTTTTTGTACTGCTGTTAAAAAAATTCCTACATCATTGACAATCATTTTACCGAGTGCATGCGCATAACGTATATACTCGTTATCCGGTACACCGGGATTACGCACAATATATTCAGCTTGTTTAATATCACTCTTACGATGTCGGCCCAATACTAAAGTAACATTTTTAAACCTCTGTAATTTTTTTAACGTTGGCTGATGTAACTGTTCCGCTGGTTTTAAATCGGTAACTACTAGTTGCTTGCCCTGTTTAGCTAAATATAGCGCTGCCGATGAGCCGCTGCCGCTGGGATAACTGCCCAAACCAAAGATCAACACCATAATGAAAAAATTAAATACTGGACTTGATTAAGACAACCCCAATTTTTCTTTAGCATCCTGTAACGTTTTATTAGCAATCTGTTCAGCTCTCTGCTGACCTAGCGTTAAGATATTGCGCAATACAGTAGGATCGGCCATTAGCTCTTGATATTTTTTTTGAATTGGCTCTAGAAAATGAATAATCGCTTCAGCTAACTCTTGCTTAAATTTGCCATAACCCTGACCAACATAAAGTTGTTCGAGCTGTTCAAATGTTCGTCCTGTTAGGCTAGAATAGATCGTTAATAAATTTGTTAAGGCGGGTTTATCTCTGCCGGCTTTAATATCGCTACCAGAATCGGTGACGGCCTTTTTAAGTTTCTTTACAATCACCTCTGGTGCATCTAGCAAACTAATATAGCCCCATGCTGACGTTGCTGATTTACTCATTTTTTTGGTGGGATTATCCAAACTCATAATGCGAGCGCCTACGTTTGATTGCATTACTTCGGGAATAGTAAATGTATCACCATAACGTTGATTAAATCGTTCTGCCAAATCACGAGTTAATTCTACATGTTGTTTTTGATCTTCCCCTACTGGAACAGCTTGCGTTTGATAGAGCAAAATATCGGCTGCCATCAATACAGGGTACGTAAACAGCCCCACGTTGTTATTAGTTTTGTGTTGTTTGGCCTTATCTTTATACTGCGTCATGCGTTCTAATTCCCCTATATAAGCTAGCGTATTTAGAATCCAAGCCAACTCTGTATGAGCCGATACATGCGATTGGCGAAACAAAACCACTTGTTCCGGATCTAACCCTAACGCTACATACAAGGCTGCTAACGATAAAATATTTTGATTGAGTTGCTCAGCATCTTGCTTCACGGTAATGGCATGATAATCTACAATGCAAAAAATACAGTCATGTGTTTTTTGTAGTTCTAGCCACTGTTTAATGGCGCCAATATAGTTGCCTAAATGCAGGGCGCCAGAGGGTTGAATACCGGAGAAAATGCGGGGTTTCATGCCATGGAATATAGCATGAATTAAACTTCCACTACCACTTGTAAAATCATCGGCCGGCGCTGGGTTTTCTGAAAAAGAAACTGACCAATATCATCGCGTAGCTTATTTTTGATGTGCATAGCATTTACACTAGTGTTGTTCGGATCCTTCGTTTGGCAGATTTTTTTCACTTTAGCGCGAGCATCTTCAATTAAATGCTTGGCATCTTTCATATACACAAACCCACGGGAGATAATATCGGGATTACCAATCACCTCACCGGTTTGGGTACGAATAGTCACAATAATCACAAACATACCGTCTTCAGCCATCAACTGACGATCACGCAATACTACTTCTTGTACATCACCTACTCCTAGACCATCCACCATCACATAATCGGTAACAATTTTATCCTGTAGCAATTTACCTTCACCGCCAGAGAATTCCATGATCTGACCATTCTGCACTACAAACACATTGTCTTCTTTCCAACCAAGTTGCATGGCAATCTCTTTAGAGGCCTCTAATAAGAAGCGATTGCCTTCCACCGGCACAATGTATTTTGGATTCAGCAAGCGATACAATAATTTCAAATCCTCAGCCTTAGCATGACCGCCTGCATGCACATCCATCATTTCATAGTGAATCACTTTAGCCCCCTCCTTTAATAGGGTGTCCTTCAAACGTTGAACAGTGCGTTCATTACCAGGTACCACTGATGATGAGAAGATGATGGTATCTCCTTTTTCAATACGGAAAAAACGATGCTCTCGATTCGCCATGCGCATTAAAGCCGCATTACTTTCGCCCTGAGCTCCGGTACACATAATGGTTAATTTACTGGGCGGTAACTTCACAGCTTCTTGAGGAGACACAATCGTTTTGGGTTGCATTTTAAGATAGCCTAACTCTTTGGCAATTTCAATATTACTACGCATGCTAAACCCTTCTACTACTACTTTACGACCATATTTTTCTGACACCGAGATTACCTGCTGTAACCGATTTAATAACGAAGCAAATGTACCTACTACCACTCGGCCAGGAGCTTTACGAATAATTTCATCCAACGTAACACCAATGACACTTTCTGAAATTTGATGTCCGGGTTGCGGTGAATTGGTTGAATCGGACAACAACGCTAATACACCCTGCTTACCCAGATTGGCAATTTTAGCAAAATCAGTCACCTCGTCCATAATCGGAGTTAAATCGAATTTAAAATCTCCCGTATGCACAATAGTGCCTTCTGGTGTATGCACAATAATACCTACACAATCCGGAATATTATGATTCACTCGAAAAAATTCCACTTTAAACACTCCGGCCTGAACAGATTGTTCTGGATCAATCACGCGCAAGTCAATTTTGCCTTTATCAGGAAAATCTTCTTGCCGTTTCATAATGATGCCATTAGTTAATTTGGTGCCGTAAATAGGCGGATGATGCAATACTGGTGAAACGTGCGGAATGCCACCAATATGATCATAGTGACCGTGGGTAATAAACATGCCTTTTACATCACGTTCACGACCCTTAAGATAACTAACATTGGGAATAATATAATCAATGCCCGGTTGATCTTCTTCAGGAAATTGTAAGCCACAATCAATTAATACTACATCGTGGCCATACTCAATTAAGGTCATATTACGCCCTACTTCTTCTACGCCGCCTACAATCATCACTTTTAATTTACTGTGTTTGAGGCCCGGTATAAACGCCGGCCGAGCGGACATCATTTTACGCTTACCACCTGCTTTTGTAATAGTACGTTGAATAGTACGAACCGGCCGATGTGGTGTGCTAGGATAACGCGCGTGTGCATTGAACATAGATATGGTAAAATTATTTTTTAACACGTTTAGTTTTCATATACCAATTAGTAATATCAGAGAACCGATCTGCAGGAGTAGTAATATATTGAAAACTAGCTCCCATCATATCGGATGCTAATACATAAGTATAGTAGGGATTATAAAGAAAGATGGCTGGCAATTCTTCCGCTAAGATATTTTGAAAGTTAAAGTATTTTAAACGGCGTTGTTCTTCATCATTAGTTTTACGAGCTGTTTCTAAGAGATCATCAATATTCTTTTGATAAAAAACAGCTAGACCTAGCCCGGGATAATCCATTTGTGTAGAATGCCAAAAAGCATAGGGGTCTGGATCTACTCCTAACACCTCACCAAATAACAAAGCTTCATATTCCCGCGGCTTTACAATTTGTTCTTGAATATCGGTAGGCTCATACACATTCACATTTACCTTAACCCCCATTTTAGTCCAATTTTCTTTTAAGATATCAAGCGTTTTCACAAAGTAAGGTTGATTAACCGTAGCAATACTAAATTCTAATACTGTGTTATCTTTAGCGCGATACTCTCCGCCTTCTGGCAATTTCCAACCAGCCTCATCTAACATCGTTTTGCCTTTTTCAATATCAAAACCATATTTTTGAATTTCTGGATTATAGCCCACGTAACCAGGTAAAATAGGAGCGTAGATGGATTCTCCATCGCCTTGTAGGGCTTCCTGGATCATGCGATCACGATCCACCCCCCAAACTAAAGCTTGCCGAACAGCGTCTTTAGCTAGCGTATCAGAATGTTCCTGATTAAAAAAGATAGCTACATATTGTGGTAATTGTAAACGATAATAATGGGTAGTGCGATGACCGGCTTGCAAAGCCTGTTTTTGACTTGTGTTCACAAATGCCAATCCATCCACCTGTTTATTTTGCACTGCGGTTACTGCAGCCGCAGAATCTGGATAAAACTTGAATGATAATTTTTCTAAGTAAGGCTTAGTACCGTAATACTGCTCAAATGGCATTAATTGAAATGCTTTAATGTTGCCTCCGGTATCTTTCACTAATGCATCAAATTTCCACTGGCCAGAGCCAACAGGGCGAATATTATATTCAGATAACGTTACATTTTGAAGGGATCCAGTGTAGGCAACGCCCCAAATATGTTGCGGCAAAATACCAAAAGTTAAGCTAGATAAAAAGGGAGCGAAAGTTTCTTTCAAGATTAACTTTACTGTATAATCATCAACTAATTCTGCTTGCACGCCGCGTAAACTAGGTTCTAGTGGGCTTTGATAAACTGGGTCCTGAATAGCTTGAATAGTAAACAATATATCATTGGCTGTAAGAGGCTGGCCATCATGCCATTGCGCATCTCGCCGAATAAATAAGGTGTAAGTTAATTTATCTTCAGAAATTGTATAATCGCTAACTAGATCCTTTTCTAATACTTGATCTTTACTACGACGAAATAATCCAGAAAACATTAAGCGAGTTAAATCTAGATCTACATCATTCGCCTGCGCCAATATTGGATTAATATACTGCGGTTGCCCCACCAATGCTTCAACGTACTCTCCACCTACTATGGGCACAACCGTAGTGCTGACTAAATAATAGCGTACTCCGCTAAAGACTATAGAAACCAATAACAAAATAGAGCACACACCTATTATAAACCGCTCTCGGCTAGTGAATAATTCGCCGATATATCGTAATCGTTTGAAGAATTGGCCAGTTTGCTTACCGCCACCAACTACTAATTGTGTCATAACACCTTAATTTATTGAAGAAAAACACTAATTAGACCTAGTGTTAAAAAAACCACAGATAAAATAATAGACGAATAGAAAATAAACTTTTCTGGGCCACGCCGAGTAGTATAAACGCTATCGCCCCCGCCAAAAGCTGACCCTAAACCAACTCCCTTTTGTTGCA
>CAZZNZ010000030.1:0-6650 GCA_964655875.1 uncultured Gammaproteobacteria bacterium
TAGGCACCTTATTTCGTGCTGCTGGTCAGGGCTACAGTGTATTGATGATTCAGTTTTTAAAAGGCAATAGAGAGGCTGGCGAGCTAATGGCTAGTCAAGCTTTGTCGAATGTGGATATTTTGCAATTTGGTCGGATAGATTTAACCGGCTTAGATCATTTACAGGCTATGGATGCTTATTTAGCAGAGCAGGGTTTACACTATGCACGTGAGGCTATGAAAAAGAGGAGACCTGATGTATTAATTCTTGATGAAATTTTATCTGCCGTCCACTATGAGGTATTACGATTAGAAGATGTTGTGGATTTTTTAGATAATCGTCATCGTAATACAGAAATGATTCTTACGGGCCGGCAAGCACACCCAGTGCTATTGAATATGGCCGATCTTGTAACTGTGTTACAACCCAGTAAACACTATTTTGGACACAATCATTTTCAAGCTAGAGCGGGAATTGAATATTAAAAGATAAATAGAGATATAATATATTACATCTCTATTTATCCACAGTTGCACATACTATATGTTGTGGTATACTTAGTTTCTATAATACTATATATAGAAATTAAGCTCTAACATAACACGATATTTATTATGTACCAACTCCAAGGCTTAGCCAAAACTGTTTTTGACGACCGTTACGCTTTAAAAAATGAACGTGGCGAAGTGATTGAACATACGCCAGAAGAAATGTGGCATCGAGTGGCTAAAGCCATGGCTAAAGCCGAATTAACTGATGCTTTGCGTCAAGAGTGGGAAAGTAAATTTTATAGTGTTTTGGAAAATTTTAGTTTTGTACCAGGTGGTCGCATTTTGGCGGGCGCGGGTTCAGGAATACCATTAACGTTTTATAACTGTTTTGTAATTCCGTCTCCAGAGGATACGCGCGGTGGCATTATCGATAATGTTAAGCTCATGATGGAAATTATGAGTCGTGGTGGTGGTGTTGGAGTAAACTTATCTACCATTCGGCCACGCGGAGCCTATGTAAAAGGAGTGAATGGCACAGCTTCTGGCGCGGTATCCTTTGGAGCGATGTATTCATTCGCCACTGGTTTAATTATTCAAGGCGGGTCACGTCGTGGCGCTTTAATGTTAATGTTAGATATTGATCATCCAGACATTGAAGAATTTATTACCGTAAAACGGACCATGGGGCAAATTACCAACGCTAACTTATCGGTTTGTATCTCTGATAGTTTTATGGAAGCTGTGAAAGCTGATAAAAATTGGAATTTACAGTGGAACGGTAAAGTGTATAAAACCGTTAAAGCTAAAGTTTTATGGGATTTAATTTGTGATTCTGCTTGGGCATCTGGCGAACCCGGCATGATGTTTAAGGAACGGTATAACAAGGAATCTAACACCTGGTATTGTGAAGATATTATTGCTACTAACCCATGCGGTGAGCAGGGTTTAGGAGCTTGGTCGGTATGTAATCTTGGTGCTATTAACGTAGCCAATTTTGTATGTGAAGATGGTACGTTTGATTATAACAGACTAGGAAAAACCGTGAAGATTGCCATGCGCTTTTTGGATAATGTCATTGATACTACCGAGTATTTCTTTCCTGAAAATGAACAAGCTCAGAAAAAAATTCGGCGCACTGGTTTGGGAACAATGGGTTTGGCCGATGCCTTGATTAAAATGCAAGTGCGTTATGGTAGCCCTGAATCTTTAAAAGTAGTGGAACAGATGCATCGAGTAATTCGAGACGAAGCCTACATCGCTAGTGCCGAGAATGCTCGTGATAAAGGTTCAGCGCCGATGTTTGATCGGGTTCAATATTTGCAAGGCAAGTTTATTCAGCGTTTACCCAAACCCATTCAAGACATGATTGCTCGTTACGGTATTCGTAACGGGGTATTGCTTACCCAAGCTCCTACTGGCACTACCAGTATTTTGTCGGGTGTGAGTTCTGGAATTGAACCAGTGTATGATTTTGCTTTTAAGCGCAAAGATCGTTTAGGAGAACACATCGTATACCATCCATTGTTCGAAGCATGGAAAAAAGCCAATCCGGATACAAAAACGATTCCAGACTATTTTGTAAATGCTAAACAGCTTACACCCGATGAGCATGTTACGATGCAAGCTTTGATTCAACAGTACGTAGATTCCAGTATTAGTAAAACAGTTAATGCTCCAAATGAACATACTAAAGAGCAGGTGCAAGAATTGTATATCAAGGCTTATGATTTAGGCTGTAAAGGAGTAACTTATTTTCGTGATGGTTCACGTAATGAATCGGTGTTAAGTAGTTTAGATGACAAGAAAAAAGACAGTAAAAAAGAAGAAGCATCAACCGCTGTTCCTGCTTCTACTACGATGTTGCCGCGTCATCGTCCTGATTGTGTTCCAGGTATGACTTATAAGATTAAAACGGGTTATGGTACCATGTTTGTAACAGTAAATCACGACAGTGAAGGTAAACCATTTGAAGTATTTGCCACGATTGGTAAGGCTGGGGGAGTGTTTGCGGAAGAAGCGGAAGCCATTTGTCGATTAATTTCTCTTAGCCTACGTGCGGGTGTTCCAGTGAACGCAGTAATTGAGCAGGTGAAGGGGATTCGTGGACCAATGCCATCGTTTGGATCGCGTGGTATGATTTTATCAATTCCCGATGCCATTGGACAAGTGTTAGTGCAGCATTTAGAACATCTTGAACATGGTTCAGTTAAAACCGCCATGGCCCAGGAAGAAAATCACTGTATCAGAACCAAAGCCAGCTAATCAATCTAATGTAGCTAGTAGTTCTGTAGCTAACTTAGGTATTTCACCAGAATGTCCAGAGTGCCAGAGTGTGCTAGCCTTACAAGAAGGCTGTCTTACTTGTTTTGGGTGTGGATATTCGAAGTGTGCTTAAGTGTATTTTGAAGTATGCTATAATGTCTTTTTATGAATTTTACTAAAAAAAATCTTATTACGGCCGGTGGTTTAGTAAGCTTCGCAATTATTTCTCGTTTACTAATCCATGGTCAAAATTGGGAAACATTAACCGCTGTAACGGTGGTGGCCGCGGCGTTGTTAGGCTCTTATTTTGGGTTTGTGGTGGCCTTACTATCTGTGATTGGGAGCGATAGTGTTATTGGTAATACCCCAATTTTAATGTTTACTTGGACAGCTTGGGCTATGATTGGTTTGAGCAATGCTTTATGGCATAAATCGTTTACCAAGCGTGGTGTAATGCTGAATACATTCATATTAACGGCTAGCGGATTAATGAGTACATTAGGGTTTTATTTCTGGACTAATTTTGGCGTGTGGTTGACTGGACCGAATTATCCAACATTAATGTACCCTATGACATGGAATGGTTTAGTGCAGTGTTATGTAATGGCTTTACCTTTCTTGCGCCATCAATTAATCGGTAATCTAGTGATTGTTCCAGTAGTAGCAGTTGTAACTATGGTAGCGTATCGTTATTTACCTATCTTCATTACCAAACACGTATGGGCAACCAAACCGTTACTAAAGATACTCTAATAGGCGAGGTATTGTGGGAGTACCCACAATTACAGGAAGTGATGATTAAGCATTTTGGTGAAGATGTGGCATGTGTCATGTGTCCTGGTCAATCATTTGATACTTTTGGCATGATTGCTGATTTACATGGCATTGACGATGCTGTGGTGGAAGTGATGTTAAAAGAGATGAATGAAGTAGTGCGAGCATTTATTCAAGCGAATCAGCTAACTGCTTAATACCTGAAATACTTGTTCAAAATCGACTAAGGTTGTAGCAGGAAAGTTACCTAATCGAATGGTGGTAGTTTTTAGTTTGCCGTAGCCTTGACCTAGTTCAATGTTAGCTGCCTTGGCTTTAGTGTGTAGTGTTTCAATTACCTGAGGCTCAGCAGTTAAACACAGTACACTGCGCGAACGATACGGCTCTGCTTGTACTAGAAAATGTAACGTTGTTTGATGAGCTATGACTTGGGTGATATAATCATATTTTTGATTCGTTTCGGCAATATTTTTAGCTAAGCCACCGGCAGCGTTCCAACGTTTTACCTGTTCGGATAATAAATAAATATTCATCACATTGGGTGTAGCGATAGTTTGATATTTTTTCATTTCTTGTACCATAGCAGGTAAGTTGGATACACCTGCTGGGTTAATGCGGTCAGCTATTAATTGTTTTGCTCGATCTATTACGCGTTGATGCACAATCATAATACCAAGTCCAGCGGGTAAACCAAAGCATTTTTGTACCGAAAATAACCAAATATCGGCTTGGGTAATATCCATTTCTGTTGCGCCCGCAATGGATGTACTATCGACTACTAAAAATTTTTTTGGGTAGCGTTGGCGCAATTTAGCAATCTCAGACATAGAGCACATTACGCCCGTGCTAGTTTCGTTATGGGTCACAGCAACGAGCTCTGCCTCTAGCGGTATCATTACTGCGGCGTAATCATTCTGCTCTCCCCATGGCACCGTATCTACTAAAGCGGTTTTATTTAATCCGCGCGTCACATCAGAAAATTTTTCTGAAAAAGCGCCTTGCACGAAATGGAAAGCAGTTTTAGCAACGCAACTTTTAATACTAATTTCCCAGGCTTCCTGAGCTGAACTAGTGTAGAGAACGTGATAATCTGTTGGTATAGCAAACAACCGGCGTAAACCATCAATAGCTTGCTGACTAATCGTTATGAATTGTTTACTTCGATGACTAATATGTGGCAAATTATTATTTGCAGCTGCAATTAAATCAGCTCGTACAGCTGCAGATACTGCTGAAGGCCCTGGTGAGAAAGATAACTGATACGGCATAGGGTTAATATAAAATGCGTGTTTTAATGGTATCTGGAATAGCTTTTAAATCGACTAGCACCTTAGTGCTGTAAGATTTTGGATCAACATCTATTACTACATAACCTACCTCACCAGCGGTTTGTAAATATTGGGCGGCCACATTAATTTTATATTTGGTAAACACCTGGTTAATCTTAGCCATTAAACCTGGTTTGTTGCGGTGAATATGTAGTAAACGATGTTTACCTTCAAATGATGGTAAATCTACTTGGGCGAAATTCACCGCCGTAGAGGTGTTGCCCGTATCGCTAAACTGAATTAATTTACGCGCTACCGACCGGCCAATATTGGCTTGGGCTTCATGGGTACTTCCGCCGATATGCGGTGTTAAAATCACATTATCAAAGGCTTGCAGTGGACTAACGAAGCGTTCGGTTTTGGATTTAGGTTCAGTGGGGAACACATCAATTGAGGCGCCACGTAAATGTTCACTGCGAATGGCTTCGGTTAAAGTAGCAATATCTACTACTGTGCCTCGAGACGTATTAATGAACAGCGCCCCTCGTTTCATTTGCTTAAATTGAGCCGCTCCTATTAAGTTAGTGGTTAATGGGGTTTCTGGAACGTGTAACGTTACTACATCAGCTTGTTTTAGAAGTTGAGCTAAACTAGCCATTGCTTGAGCATTACCTAGCGGTAAACAATCATGCACATCATAGTAGATAATTTTCATACCTAACGCTTCTGCTAACACACCTACTTGGCTACCAATTTTGCCATAGCCAATAATGCCCAACGTTTTACCACGAATTTCGTATGAAGCGGCATGAGATTTAATCCATTCGCCGCGATGAGCAGCGGCATTTTTACGAGGAATATCACGCATTAAAAAGATAATTTTTCCAATCACCAATTCGGCTACACTGCGTGTGTTTTCATAGGGAGCGTGAAATACAGGAATACCATTGGCACGAGCGGCATCTAAATCCACCTGGTTTGTACCAATGCAAAAGCAGCCAATAGCGCCAAGTTTGGCCCCAGCTAATACTTTAGCAGTGAGGTAAGTATTAGATCGGATACCAATAAAATGATATTGCGGTAGAGTTTTAATGAGTTCAGTTTCGTTCAAGGCTCCAGGTAATTGATCAATATTAGTATATCCAGCGGCTGTAAACTGCTCTACTGCTAAGGGGTGGATATTCTCGGTGAGTAAAATTTTGATTTTCGCCTTAGCTAACGACTGTTTTACCATAGAGTATCAGTATCATTTTTTGTTAACCTGGTCAAACTTACGCAACCTACTAAAAAAAAATAATTATGATATACTGAATCAATGATGGTATTAAAACCAGTTGTGATAGGAATATTATCTGTACTAGCTCCAGTAATATCAATTTCGCGTGATGATATTAGTCTGAGTCGAGCTATCAAGTATAGTGGTGAAGCGACCAATGATTTTGCAGGATCGGCCGTGGCTAGCGGAGATTTTAATGGCGACGGTAAAAGCGATTTGTTCATTGCTGCTCCAAATCGAGATACTAACGGTAGTGATACCGGGGCGGCTTATATTGTGTATGGAGCTAGTAATTTAAGCAGCATTGCGTTGTCATCGGCTAATGTAAAATTTATAGGAGAAGCTAGCAATGATTTAGCTGGTTATAGTGTTGCTTCCGCTGGTGATGTGAATGCCGATGGTAAAGATGATATTTTGATTGGGGCATACGGTAATCATAGTAATACTGGCGCAGTCTATTTATTTTTTGGGAGCAGCACTTTAGCTGGTACCATCAATTTAACCAGTGCCAATGCCAAATTTGTGGGAGAAGCTACAGAAGATAAAGCTGGTTATAGTGTTGCTTCCGCTGGTGATGTGAATGCCGATGGTAAAGATGAT
>CAZZNZ010000030.1:6750-7457 GCA_964655875.1 uncultured Gammaproteobacteria bacterium
ATTTTGATTGGGGCATACGGTAATACGGGTACTACAGGAGCAATATATCTTATTTATGGCGCTAGCTCATATGATGCTATAGTGAATTTAAGCACCGCTAATGTAAAATTTAGCGGCCAAACTGCTGGAGATAGCGCTGGCTATAGTGTAGCGTCAGCTGGCGATGTGAATGCAGATGGGAGGAGTGATATTTTGATTGGAGCTCCTAACCGCAGTAGTAATATTGGCGCAGTTTATCTAGTGTATGGCTCTAGTAGTTTGAGTAGTAGTTTTAATTTAGGTAGTGCCAATGCTATTTTTTCTGGTTCAGCAGCGGGTGATACGGCGGGGATCTCAGTAAGTTCAGCTGGCGATGTGAATGCAGACGGGAAGAGCGATATTTTAATTGGTGCTAGTGGTAACGATGTTGGTGGTAGTAATGCTGGCGCGGCGTATGTAATCTACGGCTCTAGTAGTTTAAATGGTGTCATCAGCTTAAATTCGGCTAATGTAATACTATTAGGTGAAGAAGTTGGCGTGGCAGCTGGTGGCGCAGTAGCAACAGCTGGCGATGTGAATCATGACGGCAAGGCGGATATCCTCATTGGTGGTATTGGTTACAATGCTGGCTCTGGAGCCGTAGGCATAGCATATTTAGTATATGGCGCAACCAATTTAAGTAGCTCGATAGATTTATTAAGTGCGAATGTGCGTTTAATTGGCGAGTC